>BTUT01000076.1:7812-10272 GCA_045862935.1 Acidimicrobiia bacterium | reverse complement strand
CCCGAGACCGTCTTCACCCGCGACCGGCTGCTCGCCAACGTCACGCTCTACTGGGTGACGCAGACGATCACGTCGTCGTTCCGCATGTACTGGGAGACCATGCGCAGCGGCGCGCTCACCACCGCACCGCCGTACGTCACGGTGCCCACCGGCGTCGCGCGCTACCCGAAGGAGGAGATCCTGCGGTTCCCGCGGTCCTGGGTGGAGCGGTCCTACAACGTCACCCACTGGGCGGTGATGCCCCGCGGCGGCCACTTCGCGGCGATGGAGCAGCCCGAGCTCTTCACCGACGACCTCCGCGCGTTCTTCCGCACGATCCCCCGCTGACGAGTCGCGGGATCGAGCCGCGGATCGGCCCCGCAGATCTCGCCCCGCAGATCTCGCGCCGCAGATCAGTCCCGAGGATCAGGCGATCTCGGGGCGCACGCCCGGCCGGCCCGCCGGGTCGCCCGCCACGGGGAGCTGCACCCCGTCGCAACGGATCGGCGTCCCGTTCACGAGCACGTGGCGCATCCCGGTGGGCTCCTCGCACGTGAGGCGCTCGGCGCCGGCCGGGAAGTCGCGGACGCGCCGGGTCGGGCCGGGACCGACGGTCGCCGGGTCGAAGACGCACACGTCGGCCCAGCTGCCCTCGCGCAGCGACCCTCGGCCGACGAAACCGAAGATGCCGGCGGGCTCACCGCTGAGCTTGTGGATCGCCCGTTCGAGCGACAGCACCTCGCGTTCACGGACCCAGCCGCCGAGCAGGTCGGTGGCGAGCGGCGCGTCGCAGAGCTGGTCGACGTGCGCGCCCGCGTCGGACAGGCCCAACGCCACGTGGTCGTGGGCCAGCAGCTCGGCGACGGCGTCGGGATCGTCGTTGGCGATGTAGGCCCGGAACCGGGTGCCGAGGTCCTCGGCCACCGCGAGCTCACACATGACGTCGAACGGGCTCACGCCGCGCTCGGCGGCGAGGTCGGTGACCCGCCGACCCACGAGCTCGGGGAACTGCTCCGACTCCGAGATCTCGAACGTGTCCCACCGCGGCTTCATCGGCGACTGCTCGAGGTCCGCGGCCGCCAGCGCCCGCCAGGCGGGGTCCCGGTACGCCGCGAGCCGCACGCTGTGCCCCACCTTCATGAGCTCGCCGAACACCTGCCCCGTGTTGAGGCTGTAGGCGTCGGCCATCGTGAACTGCATGGTGAGCGGCCGCGGCGTCACCTGGGGCCAGACGTCCAGACCGCGCGCCAGGCCCTCCCGGTGGCGCTCGAGGTGCTCGCGGTGACGACCGTCGGGCAGCGCGAACAGCGGCCAGAAGAACGGCCGTCCGGTGCGCTCCGCCAGCGCGTAGAAGTCGGGGTACGTGCACTGCTCCCCCGGTGTCGCGAGGACCGCGCCCTTGCCGGCTTCGCCGGCGGCGGTGTAGAGCGCCTCCACCTCGGCCCGGTCGGCGAAACGGCTGGGCACGGGCTTGCCGTCGACCCCACGGTGCGCGTACGAGAAGCTGCTCGAGAAGCCGGCCGCGCCCGCGTCGAGCGCCTCGCGCAGCAACCGGCACATCTCGTCGATCTCACCCGAAGTCGCGGTGCGCTCGTAGGCCGCGTCGCCCATCACGTAGAGCCGCAGCGCGCTGTGCCCGAGGTAGCACGCGTAGTTGAGCACAGTGCCGCGTGAGCGCACGAGCTCCAGGTACTCCGGGAAGGTCTCGAACTCCCACACGATGCCCTCGGTGAGCGTCGCGCCGTCCATGTCCTCCACGTTCTCGAGCGTGCGGACGATCACGTCGTGGTGCTCGGGTCGCGTGGGCGCGATCGTGAAGCCGCAATTGCCCGCGACGACCGTCGTCACACCGTGGTACGACGACGGGCGCAGCCCGGGATCCCACAGCACCTGCGCGTCGTAGTGGGTGTGGACGTCGACGAATCCGGGCGCGACCGCGCAGCCCGACGCGTCGAGCTCGTCGTCGCCGTGCAGGTTCGGCCCGATCTCGGCGATCCGGCCGTCGGCGATCGCCACGTCCGCAACCTGCCCGGGCGCGCCCGACCCGTCGTAGACGGTCCCTCCCCGGATGACGAGCTCAGTGGCCATCGGATCCTCCTTGCCCGGCCTTGTCCTGCTGGACGTGGTCGCCGAGGAGCAAGGCCCGCATCTGGCCGGCGGGTGGCCCGGCAACCGTCCCCCCGTCGACGGGGACGACGATCCCGGTGATCTGTGCGGCCCGGTCGCTCGCGAGGAACACGAACGCGTTGGCGACGTCCTCCGGGGTTCCGTGGCGCTGGAGAGGTTGGGTCGTGCGGATGATCGCCCCCATGTCGTAGGTGGTGATCGCCGTGGCGATGTGACCCGGCGCGATGCAGTTCACCCGGATCCCGTCGTCGGCGAGGGGGGGGGCGATCGGCACGCTGGACAGAACGACCGCCGCCGGCGCGGCGCGGGGCAGGCCGGCCTCTTCCAGGTAGCTCCACGCCAACTCGGTCCCGA
>BTUT01000076.1:0-7802 GCA_045862935.1 Acidimicrobiia bacterium | reverse complement strand
CGGCTGTTTTGTGCGGTTGATCGCCTCCTTGTCGTTGGTGGTGATCGCGGGGGCGATGTGACCCGGGGCTATGCATTTCACCCGGATCCCGTAGTCGGCGAGGTCGATCGCGATCGACCGGCTGAACTGCACGACCGCGGCCTTCGCGGCGCGGTACACGAGAGGGCCCGCACCACCGGTGAGCGCGGCGATCGACGTGGTGTTCACGATCGCGCCGCCGCCGTGCGCCGCCATGTGCCGCGCGGCGCGCTGGCTGCCGATCATCACGCCGTAGAGGTTCACCGCCATCACGCGCTCGTAGTCGGCGAAGTCGTAGTCGAGGAAGCGGTCGAACGAGCTGGGGATGCCGGCGTTGTTGCACATCACGTGCAGCCCGCCGAAGTGCGCGACCGTGAAGTCCACGAGCGCCTGCACCTGATCGGCGTCCGCGACGTCGGTGCGGTGGTAGGCGGCCACGTCGCCCAGACCCGCGGCCACCGCGTACCCGAGGTCGTCGTTCACGTCGGCGATCACCACCCGCGCGCCCTCGGCCGCGAACCGCTCGACGGTGGCTCGCCCGATCCCGCTCGCGCCGCCGGTGACGATCGCCACCTTCCCCTCGAGCTCACCGTCGCGCCCCACCACGTCAGCCCCTGTTTGGACGGATTGCGGGCCCCTGGCACCCCAAAGTGTCCAAACCGGGGGTGGGCGTCACGTGAGCCGGCACCGCATCGGGAGGTGCTTGATGCCGCCGTTCACGTTGGAGCTGAGCCGTTGCGCCGGGCCTGTGAGCTCGAACGACTCGAGCCGTGCCAGCAGGTGCCGGAAGACCGTCTCGAGCTCGACGCGGGCCAGGTGCGCACCCATGCAGAAGTGCTCGCCGAACCCGAACGCGAGGTGCTGGTTGGGGGCGCGGTCGATCCGGAACGCGAACGGGTCGTCGAACGCGTCGTCGTCACGGTTGCCGGAGGCGAAGATGAGCGCGACCCTGTCGCCGGCCGGGATCTCGACGCCGCGGATCACGCTGTGAAGGGTCACCTGGCGGGTGAAGTGGATGATCGGGCTCACCCACCGCAGGATCTCCTCGACCGCGGTGGGCAGCAGCTCGGGCTGGGCCTGGAGCCGCGCCCACTCGTCGGGGTGCTCCGCGAACGCCAGCAGCCCGCCGCTGATCGCGTTGCGGGTCGTCTCGTTGCCGGCCTCCACGAGCAGCTCGCAGTAGTTGAGGAGCTGGAGCGGGGTGAGCGGCTGGCCGTCGATCTCGGCCGCGATGAGGTGGCTGATGGCGTCGTCGCCGGGCGACGCTCGCCGCTGCGCGATGAGCTCCTCCAGGTAGCCGTGCAGCTCACCCCGGGCGCGGCGGATCGTGTCGCGCGGCGTCTCGCCCTCGCGACGGAATTCGGGATCGTCCTTGCCGATGATCTCGTTGGTCCAGCGGAAGAGCAGCTGCCAGTCGGAGTCGGGGACGCCGAGCAGCCAGGAGATCACCGCGATCGGCAGCGGTGCGGCGATGCGCTCCACGAAGTCGATCTCGTCGGCACCGTCGGCCGCGACCGAGTCCAGGATGTCCCCGGCGATCCGCTCGATCTCGCCCTGGCGGGCGGCGACCGCCCGCGGGGTGAACCGCCGCACGAGGATGCGCCGCATCGGGCCGTGCCGCGGCGGGTCCATCGTGACGACCATCTCCGACGGCTGACCGACAGCACCGTCGGGCATGATGATCAGGCCGTGCTCGTTCGAGAACCGGCGGGGCTGGGACGCCGTCGCCTGGATGTCGGCGTGCTTCGTGATCGCCCAGAACGGCTGCCAGCCCTCGGGAGCGAAGTAGCACACGGGAGCCTCCGCCCGGAGCCGGGACCACACCTCGTGCGGGTAGCCGCGCTCGGAGAACCTCGCGGGGTCCACGAGGTCGAACGGGTCGATCCCCGCCGGCGGCGGGATCCGGTCCACGGCGGTCGTCACGGTCGTCCCCCTCGCAGCGCGTCCCGGCCCAGCGGCCGGGCCCGCGGAAACGGCGTTCTCCCCAGCAGTACTACTCCATTCTCGCCGGTGCTGTCCACCCGGACCGGGTCCGCGGTGCACGGCGCTCTCCACCAGGCCGATCGCCCACACGAGCCCCGCGATCGCGTCGTCGGCATCGAGGCCCCAGTCCACGACGAGCCGCTCGTAGGACGCCACCCCCCAGAGCACGTCGAGGACCGCGGCCGCGATCTCACGGTCACCCGCGGGCCACTGCGAAGCGACTCCGGCCACCGCGCCCCGGAGGGCGTCTCGCTGCCGGGCGTTCGCCGCGGCCACCGTGGCGTCGCGACGGTCACGCGCCTCGACCGGGAACTGCGCCACGTACCGGAGCAGCTGCGCCGTGACGGCGCGCAGATCGGCGAGGGCCAGACCCTCGAGATCGACCCCGGCCTCCTCCTCGAGGCGCGCGAGCACCGCGTCCCGCAGCTCGCGCTCGCCTGCGAAGTGCCGGTAGACGGTTCGCTCGCTCACCCCGGCCCGCTCTGCTACGGCGCGGACGGTGAGGACGTGCCAGCTCCACGTGGGGACACGGTGGAGGATCTCCGAGCCCGCATCCACGATGCGCGCCCGCGTCTCTGCGGCCCGGGCGCGCCGCACCGGGCTGTCGTAGCGCCGCCGGGACCGCTGGACCGCCCCCGCAACGGCGCCGCGACCGGAGCTCGCCGGCGATGGGCTCACGGGAGCCGTGCGGACCAGCCCCCGTCGACCGGGATGATCGCCCCGCTCACGAACGACGCGCGGTCCGAGCACAAGAACGCGGCCACCTCCCCGACCTCGTCGGGGCGTCCCGCACGCCCGAGCGATGCCTTCTCGTACATCTGCGGGAAGTTCGTTCCCCCGGACTTCCCCATGATCTCGGTCTCGATGAAGCCCGGACAGAGGCAGTTCACCCGGATGCCCTGCCGCCCGTACTCCGCCGAGGCCGACTTCGTGAGCATCACGACCCCGGCCTTCGCTGCGTTGTACACGGAGGTCGGCATCCCCACCTCCGAGGCGTTGAGCCCCCCGACCGAGGACCAGTTCACGATCGTGCCGCCGCCCGCCTCGATCATGCGCGGGATCCCGTGCTTCATCCCCAGGAACACGCCGCGGAGGTCGACGTCCATCACCTGGTCGTAGGTCTCCATCGGGAACTTGTGCAGCGGTGCCGCCAACCCGATGCCGGCGACGTTGAGCAGCGCGTCGACCCGACCGAACGCCGCGACCGCGGCGTCGAACATGGCCTCGACCGCGGCCTCCTTGCTCACGTCGCAGTGGACCGGGAGCACCTCGGGGCCCAACTCGGCCGCGGTGTCCTCCTGCGCGCCGCTGATGTCCGCGGCGACCACCCTCGCGCCCTCGCGCACGAAGATCCGGGCCGACGCCTTCGCCATCCCCGAGCCCGCGCCCGTGATCACCACGACCTTGCCGTCGAGCATTCCCATCCGACCTCCCGGTGCGATCGACCCGCCTCAGCCGAGCGGGGTGAACTCGAGGTGCAGGGCCTGGAGGCCCCGCAGCATGAACGACGGGTCCCACGAGTAGTGCCGGTCGCCCTCGGGCCCGTGGTGCGCGTCCGAGATCCGGATGTCACCCAGCCGGTCGAGGAGCCGGCTCAGGCTGATGCGGGTCTCGGCGCGCGCGAGCGCGGCGCCGGGGCACGAGTGGATGCCGCGGCCAAAGGCCAGGTGCTCGCGGACGTTGGACCGGTCGAGGCGGAACGCGGCCGGGTCCTCGAAGTTGCGCGGGTCACGGTTCGCGGCGCCCGGCATGAGCATGACCGTGGTCCCCGCGGGGATCGACGCCCCGGCCAGGTCGGTGGTGTGCGCCACGAGCCGGAACACCGTCTTCGTGGGGCTCTCGAGCCGGAGCGTCTCCTCGACGAAGCGCGGGAGCGCCGTCCGATCGGCGCGCACCCGCTCCTGGAGATCGCGCCGCTCGCCCAGGCGCAGCATCAGCGAGCCCAAGAGGTTCGCGGTCGTGCCGCGCCCCGCCGCGAACAGGAACACCGCGATGCGCACGACGTCGATCACCTCGGGGGTCGTGCCGTCGGGGTAGGTGGCCTGCGCCAGCTTCGTCATCACGTCGCCGCGGGGCGAGCGGCGGCGGTCCTCGACGTACCCGGTGAACGTGTCCTCGAGGAAGCCGAACGGGTTCTGCTGTGCGGCCTGCCCCAACGCCCCGGCGACGTGCGCTTCGAGACCGGCCACGAAGTCGCGGTGATCCTCCTCGGGCACCCCGAGCAGGTCGGCCACGGTGAGCAGCGCGAACCGGTCGGCGTAGGCGCGGATGAACTCGCACCGCCCGTCCGCGGCGAACCCGTCGATGAGCTCGTCGGCGAGCCCCCACATGAACGCCTCGTTCTCCTCCATCCGCTTCGGGGTCATCAACCGCATCATCAACCCGCGGTGCATGGTGTGCATCGGCGGGTCGAAGGTGACGAAGTGCTCGCTGATCGGGTAGACGTCGCGGAACCGCTCGATCAGGTGGCGGATGTCGTCGTGCCCCTCGATGTCGACGGGCGGGCCGGGGAACGGACCCCCGAACGCGTTGCACGACGAGTAGGTGTCGACGTCACGCCACACGGAGACGGCTTCGTCCCACCCGGTGACGGCGACGATCCCGTGCGGTGGCACCGTCCGCACGGGGCACTCGCGGAGGAAGTCGTAGTACGGGTACGGGTCGTCGACGAGCGTCGCCTCGGTGAGGAAGTCGACGTCCTCGTAGCTGGGGGTCACCGGTTCACCACGACGGGGAGCGTGTCCCACCCGCGCACCGTGGACGTCGGGGCGAGCCGAGCATGCTCGGTATCGACCTCCCAGTCGGGGAACCGCTTCAACACCTCCTCCAACGCGACCCGGCCTTCGAGGCGGGCCAGCGACGCACCGAGGCAGAAGTGGATGCCGTAGCCGAACGCGAGGTGCTGGCCGACGTCGCGGCCGACGTCGAACCGATCACCGTCGGGGAAGCGGCGGTCGTCGCGGTTCGCCGCGCCGATGAGCAGCAGCATCGCGTTGCCCGCAGGCACCGTCCGGCCGTGGAGCTCCACGTCGCGCGCGACGTAACGACCGACGTAGGGCGCGGGAGGCTCGAAGCGGAGCACCTCCTCGATCGCGTTCGGGATCAGCGACGGGTCCGCGACGAGCGCGCGGCGCGCGTCCGGATGATCGCCGAGGATCTTGCCGGTCCATCCGATCAGGCGGGTGGTGGTCTCGTTGCCCGCTCCCGCGATCACGCTGAGGTACGTGAGCAGCTCGTGGCGCTCCAGGCGTCGGGTCACGCCGTGCTCGTCCTCGAACTCCGCCTCGAGCAGGTCGGTCATCAGGTCGTCGGAGGGGTGCTCGGCCCGCCAGTCGAGGTAGTCGCCGAAGTCCTGGAACATCCGCGCCGGATCGAAGCCGCGCGTGTACTCCTGCGGCCGGCCGGGCTCGGTCCGGATGTTCGCGTCGGCGCGGTCGCGCACCGACGCCTGATCCTTCTCGGGGATGCCGAGGAGCATGCCGATCACCCGCATGGGCATCTGCGCGCCCAGGTCGGCGATGAAGTCGAACCGGTCCGTCCCCACCAGGGGGTCCAGCGCGTCCGCGCAGAGTTCGCGGATCTGCAGCTCGAGCGCGGCCATCTTCTTCGGCGTGAAGACCCGCGAGAGCAGGCTGCGGTGCACCGTGTGCTGCGGGGGGTCCTCGAAGATGAGCGTGCCCGGAGGGATCTCGAGCCCTGACTTGATGAGCTCGAGGATCCCGCCCCGCCCGGAGGTGAACGTCCGGTGGTCGACGAGGCCGCGCTCCACGTCGTCGTAGCGGCTGAGCGCGTAGAAGTCGTGCTGCTCGTTGTAGTAGAGCGGTGCCTCCTCACGGAGGCGCCGGAAGGTGGGGTACGGATCCGCGTCGATCTCGACGTCGTACGGGTCGTAGGAGACGCCGGTCACCCCGGGCACCGTCACTGTGCGCACCCCCAGCCCGAATTTGGTGCCGGTACTCTGACACCAATCGCGCCCGACCGTCAAGACCGCCGGCGAGGGCCCTCCACGGCGCAGTCAGCCGGTGCCCCCCTGGAACGTCGGGCTGTCGAGCGTCGCGGGGTACGGGTTCACGGGGAAGCAGACGAGCGGCTTGCCCGGCTGGCCGAACTGCGGCACGAACTTGCCCTTCTCGACCGCCACGTACGAGAAGCAGTCGATGTCGCCGGGCTGCGCGGGCCCGTGGGCCGACGTCCAGTTCACCGGCGACATCATGCCGTCGGCGGTCCAGCTGGTCGTCTCGTTGATCGCGTCGATCACCGACTGCTGGGTGAACTGCTTGCCGGCGTCCTCGATGCCCTTCGTGAGCAGTGCGGCGCTCACCCAACCGACGAGGAGGTTCTCGTTGGGCTGGAGCTTGCGCTGCTTCATCGCCTTGAGGAAACGGGTCATGCCCGGGTTGCCGGCCGCGGACTCGAACGGCACGAACTGGAGCGAGAAGTAGAAGTCCTCGAGATCGTCGCCGAGCTCGTCGAGCGTCTCGGCGTCGTAGCCCTGGGGCGCCTGGAACGTCACGCCCTGCCCGCCGGCCGCGACGAGCGCCTTCTTGATGTTCACGACGCCATTGAGGTCCATGCAGGTCGCGACGTAGTCCACCTGGTTGTCCTTCATGGCCTGGACCGCGCCCGAGATGTCGTTGGCCGAGAACCCGAAGGAGATGCTGGTGTCGAACACCGCGACCTTCGGGCCCCAGCGGTCGAGCGCCTTGCGGATGGATTCGGCGCACGCCGCCGCCTGCGGTGACGAGCCGTACGCGAAGATCGCGACTCGCTTCGCGCCCACCTTGTTCGCGAGGTACGACGCGTACAGCGAGGGGCAGTCGAAGCAGATGTACGACCCGTACGCCCCGAAGAGGTTGGGACCCTTCGACCACTGGGTCTGGATGTTGTACCCGAAGACCGGCATGCCCGCCTTCACGTACGTGTCGGCGCCCGCGAACTCCTGCCCTGCCTTGATCACCGCGAAGGGCTTCACCTCCTCGGTCATCGACCGCGCGGCGAGGATGTCCTTCGACGCCCGCGTCTGATCGTCGAGCACCTTGACGATCTTGAACTTCTTGCCGAAGACCCCGCCGTCCCGGTTGACCTCGTCGAAGTAGGCCTGGGCGCCGGTCACCACCTGGTCGTACTTCACCCCGTTGGGGTTGGTCTTGCCGATCACCGCGCCGATCTTGATCTCCTTGGCGGTGACGCCTTGCGTTCCCCCCGACTGGGCGCCCGCGGGCGCGACCCACGCGCCGAACGCCACCAGGGTGAGCGTGACGAGCGCACCGATCGACGTCCGAGCTGCCACGGACCTGTGCATCGCGTCCCCCCCGGCCGATGCCTGATCGAGCTGTTCCCGGGCGGTCGGTCGCGACGCAACCGCCGCCCGCGGAGCCCACAGTCCACTCGGGCCGGGCGCACGCCGTCAAGGGGTGACCGCGGGCGGCGAGCGCCACGCGCGCCGCGGGTGCGGACGGCGACGCCGCTGCTCGCTCCGGCCGCGCCCGGAGGCGCGGCGACCCGCTACGCGACGGCGGGCAGCGGCACGCGGTAGAGCGCCGCGGGGTTGTCCTGGAGCACCCGGCGAGCCGTGTCCCCGCCCACCGCGGCGAGCGCCTGCTCCACCGACCGGAGCGGGTCGGGGTACAGGCAGGTCGGGTGGGGGAAGTCGGTCTCGAACAGGACCCGCTCCGGCCCGAGCGCCTCGACCACCGGGGCGAGCATGCGGTGCTCGAACCAGAAGCAGCCGTACACCTGGCGCGCGAAGTACTCCGACGGCCGCATCGACAGCGCGTCCACCACGCTCGGGGAGCTCTCGT
>BTUT01000075.1:0-10329 GCA_045862935.1 Acidimicrobiia bacterium | reverse complement strand
CGACCGGCCAGTCGGGGCACCACAGCGCGAGGGTGCGCTCGGATCCTGACATCAGCCGGCTCGCGCCCGCGCCACCGCTCCACTCCGGGGACGGGTCGCGCGCCCCCGGCCCTGCACCTGCACCTGCACGGTCCGCTCCACGAGGAGGCCGGCCGCGAGCCCGGGCCAGGCACCACCGGCCGCCCGGACGCGCAGCGTCGCATCCGCCGGCCACGTCACGCCCTGCGCCGTGTGCTCCAGGAGCACGAGGATCACCTCGCGCTCGCGGGCCCGCGCGACCAGCCGGCGCGCGTCAGCGAGCCGCACCGACCGCGGGAGCTCCGCGAGCACCAGGCTCACGCCGTCGAGCAGCACCGCCACCGTCGTGGCCCAGTGGTCGGGAGGGAGCGCACCGTTGCGGGCTGGGCGGACCACGGCGAAGCGCTCGAGGGCGACCCCGGCCTCGAGTGCGGCACGGCCGCCGAGCGTGCTCTCGAGGTCCACAGCCGCGACCCACTCACCACTCGCGGTGACCGCGGCCGCGAGGGCCAGGGCCACGGACGTGGACCCCGCACCTGGTGCTCCGTCGACGGCGACCACCGCTCCCCGGCGCAGCCCGCCGCCCGGGAGCAGCATCCCGAGCGGGCCGGGCACCGCCACCACCCGTTCGTGGGCTGCGCTGACCGGCCGCGCTCCCCGGGCCGCAGCCGCGAGGGCGGCACGCGCGTCGGGATCACGCCGGGGAAGCGACCGGAGATGCGAAGGGGAAGGCCCCTCCACCGGAGGGGTGGGCATGCACCATGTATACCGAACACATGTTCGAGAGCGCAAGCGCCGAGGGCGCCCCACTCAGCCCAGGCGGGCCGACGCGAACGCGAGCGACACGCCGGTCACGAACAGAGTGATCATCGTGACGACCATCGTGCGGGTCTGGGCCGAGATCGCCTGTGCGAGCTCCATGCGGAACAACCCGATGAGCGACTGCTCCATCGCCTGCATCTCGACCCGGATCGACCGGCTGTCGGCCGCCAGTCCCACGTTCTCCGCCGACAGCTCCGAACGCACCCCCGCGATCTCCGCCGACAGCTCCGAACGCACCCCCGCGATCTCCGCCGACAGCTCCGAACGCACCCCCGCGATCTCCGCTGACAGCTCCGAACGCACCCCCGCGATCTCCGCGACGAGGTCGGTCCGGAGAGCGTCGAGGTCCCGTCGCGTCGCGACGTCGGCCCACCCCACCGGGGGGAGGTGCTCCATCAGGGTGCTCGCCTCGTCGTTGCCGAGCACCTGCTCGAGCCGCAGGTACAGCGCATGCCGGCTCCGCTCGTCGATCGTCACCGTCTCTCCCTCGCTCGTGGGCGCGCCGCGCGCCCGCTCGTCGGGGAAGTGAGGTCGGGAACTCGCGGACCAGCGTACGGCGTCGGAGCGAGGCGCGCGCCGTTCCGGGTCAGTCGGCCGCGGGCTCCGGCGCGAAGACCGGCTCGACGCCGATGGCCTGCAGCGCACCAGGGGACCAGCCCGCGTCGTCGCCGTAGTACCCGAAGAGGTGCCGGATCGCCTGCTCGACCTCGGGCTCGATGGCGGCCCACCGGTCCCGCGGCGCTTCGACCGTCACGACGCTCGAGTACACGGTGACCCGCGTCGCGCCGAGGTCGAAGAGCCGGCGCGCCAGCACGTCGGGTGGACGGCGACCTGCGGTGTCCTCGAGTGAGGCGTAGGACTCGATCGCCATGCCCGTGAGGGATCGGTTGCAGTCGAAGATGCGCACGGCGTCCGTCGAGCCGACACGGGACGAGACGGTGATCTCCTGGCCCATGGCGGTCGAGCCTAGGACGTCGCGCTCACCGGCGACGGATCGGTGCCGGGGCGGGGGATCCCTCCACGGGATGCGATCGGCTCACGCGAAGAGGCGCCCCGGGGGTGCGGGCAAGCCACGCCAGCACAGGTGCTCCATGAACGTCCAGCTGCGCCGGTGGATCGCGCTCGGCCCGTGCGCCGCGAGCGCGTACCGGTGCACCGGCGCGGGATACCCCACGTTCGACTCGAACCCGTACGCCGGGAAGTGCTCGGCCTCGGCGCGCATGATCGCGTCGCGGGCCACCTTCGCCACACAGGAGGCGGCGGCCACCGACAGCACCGAGGTGTCACCCTTCACGACGGTCGTCACCCGATCACCGAGGCCCAGGTAGTCGTGCTTGCCGTCGAGGACGATCCGGTCGGGCACGAGCCCCGCGGCGGCGAGCTCGTCGAGCGCGCGCTCGGCGGCCAGGCGCAGTGCGATCGTCATGCCGAACGCGTCGCACTCGTCGTGCGAGGCGTGGCCGATCCCCACGGCACGCGCCCACCTCGTGACTGCGCCGGCGGCCCGTTCGCGCTCGGTGCGGGTGAGCTCCTTCGAGTCGCGCACACCCCGGAGGTGCGCCTCGCCGGGCACCACCGCCCCCACGGTCACCGGCCCGGCCCACGCGCCTCGACCGACCTCGTCGATCCCCACCACGACCTGCTCGCCCGCGGCCCAGCACCGCCGCTCGAGTCGGAGAGTCGGTCGTGTGGCCACGGTGGCGTCGGACACCGCTTCGGACCGTAGCGGCCGCGCGTTCCCGCGGACCGGATCAGCCGACCTGGCGATCGCGGCCGTCCCAGTAGGGCTCGCGCAGCTTGAACTTCTGGAGCTTCCCGGTCGCGGTGCGGGCGAGCTCGTCGCGGAACTCGATGCTGGTCGGGCACTTGTAGTGCGCGAGCCGTGAGCGGCAGTGCTCGATGAGCTCGGACTCGGTGACCGACGCCCCCGGGGCGAGGACCACGAGCCCCTTCACGGTCTCGCCCCACCGGTCGTCCGGCACGCCGATCACCGCGGCTTCGGCCACGGCCGGGTGCTGGAACAGTGCGTCCTCGACCTCGATCGACGACACGTTCTCGCCACCCGAGATGATCACGTCCTTCTTCCGATCGGCGATCGTGAGGTAGTGATCACGATCGATCGCACCGCCGTCACCGGTGCGGAACCATCCGTCGACGATCGCTTCGGTGGTCGCTTCCGGCTGGGCCCAGTAGCCCTCGAACACCACGTTGCTGCGCGCCAGCACCTCACCGCGGTCGTCGGTGTCGAGCCGGACGCCGAGAGCCGGCGCGCCGGCTCGGGCGAGCGCCGCCGCGCGAGCCCCCGGAGCGAGGTCGTCGTGCTCCGCTCGGCGCCGGTTCATCGTGAGCAGCGGCGACGTCTCGGTGAGCCCGTAGATCTGGACGAACTCCCAGCCCAGCTCCGTCTCGATCCGCTCGATCGTGCGGGTCGGCGGAGGCGCGCCGGCGATCACCATGCGCACGCGGTCGCGCCCCGGAACCGATCCGCCCCAGGACGACGCTGCGTCGAGGACGGCCGCCGCCACCGCCGGCGCGCCGCACAGCACCGTCACACCGTGACGTTCGACGCGCCGGAGGATCTCGGCCCCGTCGACCTTGCGCAGCACGATGTGGCGGCCACCCATGCCCGTGACCATGTAGGGCACACCCCACCCGTTGCAGTGGAACATCGGCAACGTGTGGAGGTAGACGTCGCGGTCGTTGATCCCGAGCTGCCAGCCGAAGGTGGCCGCGTTGATCCAGAGGTTGCGGTGGGTCATCTGGACGCCCTTGGGGCGCGCGGTCGTGCCGCTCGTGTAGTTGATCGACGCGGTCGCGTCCTCGCTCCGCGCGGACCACGGACGTGGCTCCACGCCGAACCGGTGGAGCACCTCGTCGGACTCCGCACCGATCACGAACCGGTGCGCGGCGTGCACGTCGGCGAGTGGCTCGTCGAGCTCGGGGTCGACCAGCAGCACCGACGCACCGGAGTGCTCGACGATGTAGCGCACCTCGTGCGCGTTGAGGCGGAAGTTGATGGGGACGAGCACACGCCCGTACGCGCTGACGCCGAAGAACTGTGTGAGGAGGCGCGCGGAGTTCTGGCTCACCACGGCCACCCGCTCACCGAGACCCACACCGAGGGCGTCGAGGGCGGCTGCGTGTGCGCGCGCCAGTTCCGCCATGCGCCGGTAGGTGAGCTCACCCCACGATGCGGCCGGCTGATCGGGCTCGTCGACCACGCCCACGCGGTCGCCGTACACGAGCTCGGCCCGCTCGATGTGATCGAGCACCGTCAACGGAACCTTCATCGTCGCTCCCCCATCCTCGCCGGGTCACCACCGGGATCCCCGCCTCCGCTCACGCTCGCCGGGTCACCACCGGGATCCCCCCTCCGCTCACGCTCGTTGGGTTGCCCATGCGACCACCGCGGTCGACCACGGCGCCAGTCGCGCCAGCAGCTCGTCGGCGTCGTCACCGAGGGCGGCCACGACGGCGGTCTCCTGGTGATCCGTCGCGTCCTCGATCCTCTCGCGCAGGGCTCGCCCCGGTCCCGTGATGCCGTCCCCATCGACGAGCCCGCGCGCCGCGAGGCGCTCGCGTGCGTCCTCCTGGTCTGCGGCGGTCCACGAGCTCGACACCGAGCTGATGACCGGACCGCGCCACTCGTCGGTGAGCACGCACAGCTCGCACGGGTCGAGTCCGGCGGCGGTCCACGCGTTGCGGTGCGACTCGTGGCGGCGCTCGCGGATGCGCTCCGAAGCGCGCCAGACGTCGACGAGCGCGTCGCCCGTCCAGCCGCGTGTTCGGTGAGCCGCGGCGAGAGGGTGCCCGGAGTCCGGCCCGGCGTCGGCCGCGCGTCGAGCGAGCTCGGCGGCCCGCTCGACGCCCTCGGGCGTGTCCCCGAGGACCGCACGGAGGTAGCCCGTGGCCACGCGCTCGCGGGTCGCCAGCAGCCGATCGGGGGTGGTCACCGCCCAGGCGGCGTCGACCGCGGGCACGACCGCGGCTGGGTTCAACGGCACGAGGAGCGCGGCCGCGGCCGCCCCGGGAACCGGACCGAGGGCGCCGATCCGCCCGCCGAACGTGCCCGCGGGGCCACTCACGCCGAGGTCTGCGTAGCCCCGCTGCGACTCGGGCATGAACCAGAGCTCCGACACGATGCCGTCGGCCCGGGCTCGCAGGCGCCGGCTCACCTCCCGGACGCGCTGGGGACCTCGGGCGCCGCCCATCAGCTCAGCCCGCCGGTTCCAGGCGCGCGATGTTCGGGGCCTCGCCGGGATCGGGCTCGGTCGTGAACCACGCGTCGAGCATCTCGCGGGCCACCTCGGGACTCGTGAGCCGCAGGCCCATGACCAGCACGTTCGCGTCGTTCCAGCGCCGCGCGCCGGCCGCAGTCGAGGCGTCGGTGCACAGCGCGGCGCGCACGCCACGCACCTTGTTCGCGGCGATGGACGCGCCCGTGCCCGTCCAGCAGAACAGCACCGCGGAGGCGCACGCGCCGCGCGCGACCAGCTCGCCGACCTCACGACCGACCTCGGCCCACTGCTCGTGGCCGCCGGCGAGGGGTCCGACGAGCACCACGTCGTGACCGCGCGCCCGGAGCTCGCTCACCACCGCGTCGGTGAGCGCGGTGACCTCGTCGGACCCGACGGCGATGCGCACGGACGCAGCCTAGGGAGCGCCGGCGTGGGCTCGCACGAGCGAGGCCCGCACCTCCGACAGCGTCGCGAAGGGCACGAACGGGATGCCGTGACGGGCGCACCACGCCGCGAGCGTGCCCTTGGCGTACACCACGTCGGCCAGCAGCGCCGCCTTGTAGTCGCTCGCGCCGTCTCCCACCAGCACCGTGGTGCGTCCGGCGTGACGCGCGTCCTTGATCGGAGCCTGCTTGCACACCCCGCAGCTCGAGCACGCGCAGCACCGGTCCTCGTGGGGGAACTCCAGGTTCCCCGTGGCGGCATCGACGCGGTTGGTGAGGACCCCGACGCCCAGGGCGGCGGCCACCTCCTCGGCGTAGAAGCCGAAGCCGTCGGACACCACGAGCACCTCGGCACCCGCCGCCCGGAGATCGGCCACGAGCCCGGCGGCATCCGGGTCGACCGGCACGTCGCGCACCGCACGGCGCAGGACCTCGAGATCCGCGGTGAGCAGATCCCACTCGTCGAGCAGGCACACCCGGCTGCCGATCTCGCCCCGCCGGAACTCGGCGTCGATCTCCCGCCACGCCGGGTCCGCGAACCGCTCCAGCAGGTACACGCCCGAGTCCACGGTGGTGATCGTGCCGTCGAAGTCGAGGAACACCGACGTCTGCGCCAGGTCGATCCCCAGGTCGATCCCCAGGTCGATCCCCAGGTCGACCCCCAGGTCGACCCCCAGGTCGACCCCCAGGTCGGCCCCGGGGTCGGTGCGGGTGCCGGTCGCCGCCGGCGGGTCCGGCTCGCGCTCCCCCAGGGGCATCGGTCGAGGGTACCGGCGCCGGCGTCGGGTCGCCTCGGGGCGACCGCCGTATGCTGCCCCGGCGTGAGTCCGAGGACCGTGGCAATCGTCCCGCACACGCACTGGGACCGTGAGTGGTACGAACCATTCCAGACGTTCCGATTGCGCCTCGTCGACCTCCTCGACGAGCTCCTCCCCCTCCTCGACCGCGATCTCTCGTATGCCCGGTTCCTCCTCGATGGTCAGACGGTCGTGCTCGACGACTACCTCGCGGTCCGGCCGGAACGAGCCTCCGCGCTCGCCCGCCTCGTCACGAGCGGTCGGGTCTCGATCGGGCCGTGGGAGTGCCTGATGGACGAGTACATGGTCTCGGGGGAGACCATCGTCCGGAACCTCCAACGGGGCATGCTGCGCGCGTCCGAGCTCGGGGGCGTCATGCCGGTGGGCTACCTCCCCGACATGTTCGGCCACATCGCGCAGATGCCGCAGGTGCTGCGGCTCGCGGGAATCGAGCATGCCGTCGTGTGGCGCGGAGTGCCCGCGGCCGTCGACAAGAACGCGTTCTGGTGGATCGCGCCCGACGGCTCACGGGTTCGCGCCGAGTACCTGTACGGCTCGTACTCGAACGGCCGCGACCTCCCCGACGATCCCGGCAAGCTCGTCGCACGGGCACGCGGCTACGCGGCCGAGCTCGGGGACGCGTCGCTCGATGGCAGCGGGCTCCTGCTGATGAACGGCACCGACCATCATCTGCCCCAGGCCGGCCTCGGGACCGTCGTCGCGAGCGCGAACGCCCAACAGGACGAGTACGTCTTCGTGATCACCTCGCTCGTCGAGCATCTCGCCGAGCAGCCCATTCACGGGCTCCCCGAGTGGCGCGGCGAGCTCCGCTCGGGAGCGCGAGCCAACGTGCTCATGGGCGTCGCGTCCAACCGGGTCGACGTGCACCAGGCGTGCGCCGCGGCCGAACGCTCGATCGAGCGCCGCGCGGAGCCCTTGAACGCGCTCTTCGTCCCACCCGAGGACCATCCCACACGACTCCTCGACGAGGCGTGGAGGCTGTTGGTGCTCAACAGCGCGCACGACTCCTCCTGCGCCTGCAGCCACGACGATGTCGTCGATGCGGTGGTGCAGCGCTACCAGGAAGCGCGCCATCTCGGCGAAGCGCTCGCGCGACGGGCCGTGCGCCGGCTCGGGGCCGAGGTGGGCGGCGGGCACGACGCAACCGTCGTCGTGAACCCGACCGGCTCGACGCGCGCCGGCGTCGTGACGGTGAGGGTCCCCGGCCGCGGCTCGCTGCGCTTCGTCGCCGACGACGGGACGGTCTGCGCGGCACAGGAGATCTCGACCACCACCGGTGAGGTCCTCTCGGCGGTGGTCGTCGGTCAGAAGATCCGCTGGATCGTCGACCTGATGCGCGGGCACGAGTTCGCCGGTCGGCCCGCAACGGCCGCCGTGCGCACCGTGGCCGACGACGGCTCGGTGGACGTCGTGGTCAAGACATCCGGACCGGACGACGCGCCCCTCGACCTCGAGGAGCTCCGGATCGCGCTGCTCGACGATGGCGCCCGCGGCCGCACGATCCGGGTGCGCCAGGAGCTCCCACCCACCCGCGAGGTGCTGGTCGCGGTCCCCGAGGTCCCGGGGTTCGGGTGGCGGACCGTCCGCCCCGAGGCCGGGCCGTCGCCGTTCACGAGCCTCGCCACCGAGGCCGGGGTGATGACCAACGATCACCTCCGGGTCGCGGTGGACGCGTCGAGCGGCACGTTCTCCCTCACCACCTCCGACGGCGTCTCCGCGCCCGGCCTCAACCGGCTGGTCGACGGGGGCGACGGCGGCGACACCTACTCCTACTCGCCGCCCGCCCAGGACTTCGTCGTCGACACCCCCGAGTTCGTGCAGGTGCGCACGCTCGAGTCGGGTCCGGTGCGCGCCCGCGTCCTGATCGACGCGCTCTACCGCTGGCCGGCACACGCGGTCGGTGACCACATGTCGTGTGGCCGGCGCTCCGACGAGACCGTGCTCACCGAGGTCCGCACCACGCTCGAGCTGCGCCACCACGAGCGGTTCGTGCGCGTCGAGGTGGAGCTCGATCACCGCGTGCGCGACCACCGGCTCCGAGCCCACTTCCCCCTCCCCACGCCGGTCGCCGGCTCGGACGCCGAGTGCGCGTTCGCCGTGGTGCACCGCGGCCTCGTGGCAGAGGGTGGCCCACACGAGGCCGGTCTGCCCACGTTCGTGTCCCGGCGCTTCGTCGACTGCTCCGACGGCCACACCGGGCTCGCGGTGATCCACGACGGGCTGCTCGAGTACGAGGTCGTGCGCGCCGGACGGGAGCTGGCGCTCACGCTGATCCGGGCAACGGGCTACCTCTCGCGCGGTGAGCCCGCGCTGCGGCCGAACCCCGCGGGTCCGCTCCTGCCCACGTCGGGCTCCCAGCTCCAGAAGCCCCTCGTGCTTCGCTACGCGCTCCTTCCCCACCGCGGCTCATGGCAGGACGCACGGCTGCACGACGCAGCCGACGAGGTCCTCGTGGGGCTCGAGCGCGCCCGCGCCGGCAACGGCACGCGACCCGAGGCAGGTCAGAGCCTGGCCGTCGACGGTGCCGTGGTGTCGGCCCTGACGCGTGAGCCCGGTGGCCTCGTGCTCCGCCTGTTCAACCCGCTCCGCACGCGTTCCGCCGCGACGATCACCCGCGAAGGAACGGCCGTCCACGGGTGGGTGGTCGACCTCCTCGGCGCGCCGCTCGAGGAGTTCTCGGGAACCGTCGACCTCCGCCCCTCCGAGATCGTCACCCTGCGGCTGGGCTGAGGGCGAACACCTCGACCGCTCTGGGGAACCCCGGCAGGTCGCGCGGCCCGCGTGACGTGAGGCCGACCGCAGCCGACGCCGCGGCCGCCGCAACCGGGTCGAGCAGGATCTCGCCGGGCGCCGCGGTGGCGACGAGGCGGGCCGCGAGGTTCACCGGCGCGCCGAACACGTCGCCACCCCGGGTCACGACCTCTCCCGACGCGATGCCGACCCGCATCGTGGGCAGGTCCGGGTCGTCCACCAGCGACGTCGCGATCGCCAGCGCCTCGTCCACCGAGCCCGCGACGAACATCGCCTCGTCGCCGATGAGCTTCACGAGCCGCGTCATCCGGCCCGTGGCCGCGTCCTGGGCCCGCTCCTCGAAGCGCCGGAGCAGCGCGTCCACCTGTGCGGGCTCCAGGAGATGGCCGAGCGCCGTGAACCCCACGAGGTCCGCGAACCCGATCACGAGCTCGGTCGTGCTCTCCGGCGTGGGCCGCACGCCCCAGAGGGAGTATCGCCGCCCCGCGAGCGAGAGCTGGTGGGCGTGCACGCGGAGCACCGCCCGCTCGAGCCCTTCGATCTCACCGCCGAGCTCGGCGAACACCCGGGCGACCGCGACGTTGTCACCGCCGCTCGCTCGCAGTGGCGCCTCGATCGCCGCGCGCACCTGCGCGACCTCGGCGTCGGCCAGGCGGGAGAGCGCCGAACCGGTCACCCGCGCGAGGTGGAAGGTCTCGGCCGCACCCCAGATCCCCATCGCCCGCGCGTACCACGCGAACATCGGGACGTCGTCCTCGGTGCAGTCGCCCGGCCCGTGCTCCTCGAGCCCGAGCGCGCTCCACAGCGATCGCGCGACGTCGGCATCGAGACCGGCGCGAACGCCGGCTTCCGCCACGGTGAGCCGCTCGCGGCCGCCGAGGACCGCGCGCTGCACCGGGACCGCGTGGAGCCAGCCCTCCTCGTCCGCGAGACGGATCTCGTCGAAGCCCGCGCCGGCCGCGAGCGCGAGCTCGAGGAGGGCGCGCCGCTCGTCGGCCCCGGGCGCTGCGGGATCGAAGAGGCCGGCGCGCTCGAGGTCGTCGAGGTTCACGCCGCGCCCTCGGTGGCCGCGAGCAGCGCGTCCCCGCGCGCGACGCCGCTCGACCAGGCCGGGTCGAGCCCGGGCACCCGCAGCACCACCCCCTCGGGCGCGTCCCACAGGAGCGCGGGGCGGGTGCCGTGCCAGCGCACCGCGTACGACACGGATCCGCCGGCGACGGGTGCGCCGGAGACCTCCAC
>BTUT01000074.1:0-10376 GCA_045862935.1 Acidimicrobiia bacterium | reverse complement strand
CCGCCACCGGGTGGTGCCCAAGAGCGGCGGGGTGGGCAACTACGGGTTCGGGCCCGAGCGCAAGCGAGTGCTGCTCGCCCGTGAGGGCGCGTCAATGGCCGGCGCGCACGAGGACGGCGCCGCGCCAGCCCGCCAGCGCGACTGAGGACCCCACCACCTCGCCTTCCCCGGCGCGGTCGGTGGTGATCGCGACCCGCGCGCCCGCGCCCACCAGGACGGGAGCGGTGACCGGACCGTCGCCGAGGTTCAGCACCACCTGCACGCCCGCGCCGCGCCGGTACGTCCAGCAGTCGCCGTCGGACCCCGCGTCGTCGTACGACCCGGCACGCAGGTCGGCGACCGCGCGCCGCAGCGCCACGAGGTCGCGCACGAACCAGAGCGTGGAACCAGGGTCCGCGTGCTGGTCCGCGACGTTGCACGCGCGCAGGGCGCCGAACGGGAGCCAGGGCTCGACCCCGGGCTCCGTGAACCCCGCGCCCTGCTCCCCCGTCCACGGCATCGGCGTGCGCGCCGCGTCGCGGTCGATCACGCGGTGCAGGTCGATGGTGACCGGGTCCCGCAGCCGGTCGTCGGGTACGAACGTGTCGGGGAGCCCGAGCTCGTCGCCGTAGTAGAGCACCGGCGTCCCCCGCAACGTCAGCAGGAGCAACAACGCGCAGCGCACGCGCGCCACGTCGCCCGCGCACCACCGCGTGGGGAACCGGCTCTTGTCGTGGTTCGACATGGTCCACACCGGCCACGCGTGCGCAGGCAACACCGCCTCGGTCTCCGCGACGATCGCGCGCAGCTTCGGTGCGCTGAACGCTTCGTGGACGAACGGGAAGTTGAACGCGAGGTGCAGCTCGTCGCCGTTCCCGTAGAACGCCGCCAGCTCGTGGGCGTTGAAGATGTGGGTCTCGCCCAGCAGGAGGCGAGGCGGGTCGTACTCGTCGGTGATGCGTCGCCAGCGCCGGTACACGTCGTGCACCTCCGGCCGGCACGCGTTGTACACCTGGCGCTGGCCGCGCAGCTGGTCGAACCAGTGGTCGTGCGCGTCGGTCGGCGGGTTGTCGCGCAAGCGCGCGTCCTTGACGATCATGTGGGCCACGTCGATGCGGAAGCCCGCGACCCCGCGGTCGAACCAGAAGCGCAGGATGCGGTCGAACTCGACCCGCACCTCCTCGTTCCACCAGTTGAGGTCGGGCTGCTCGGGCAGGAAGTTGTGCAGGTAGCACTGACCCGTCGTCTCGTCGAGCTCCCAGGCGGGCCCGAGGAACGAGCTCACCCAGTTGTTGGGCGGCCCGCCGCCGGCCGCGGGGTCCGCCCACACGTACCAGTCGCGCTTCACCGCGTCGCGCGCGGAGCGGGACTCGACGAACCACGGGTGCTCGATGCTGGTGTGGTTGGGCACGAGGTCGAGCAGGATGCGGATGCCGCGTGTCGCCGCCGCGGCGACGAGGCGGTCGAGGTCGTCGAGCGTGCCGAGGGACGGATCGACGGCGCAGTAGTCGCTCACGTCGTAGCCCCAGTCGGCGTTGGGCGACACGGTGACCGGGCTCAGCCAGATGCCGTCGACGCCGAGCGCCTCGAGGTGGTCGAGGTGCGCGATCACCCCGGCGAGGTCACCCACACCGTCGGCGTCCGTGTCGCCGTACGACCGCGGGTAGACCTGGTAGAGCACGCCGCCACGCCACCACGGCGCGGCCGCGGGGTCACGCGCACCAGCGTCGCCGGCCATCGGCCCGCGAGCGTAGGGTGCAGACCATGGTGACGGTTGCCCATCCGCTCGCGCTCGTGACCGACGACGAGGTTCGCCGGGCGTCGGCCGTGATCCGCGCCGACCCCCGGTTCCCCGAAGGCGCCCTGTTCGCCCACCTCCGCCTGCACGAGCCGCCCAAGGACGCCCTCGCGGCGTGGACACCCGGCGAGCCCGTCGAGCGCTCCTACGAGGCGCGCCTGGTCCCCCCGGGTGACCTGGCGGTGATCGACGCCGTCGTGTCGGTGACGACCGGCGAGATCACCCGCTGGGAGGTGATCGACGGGGTGCGGCCCACGATCCTGTTCACGGAGGCGATGAACGCGATCGCGGGCGTGAAGGCCCACCCCGGCTGGCAGGCCGCGATGCGGGCCCGGGGGATCGAGGACCTCGACCTCGTCCAGATCGATCCCTGGCCGGCGGGCACGTTCGGGTCGCCCCACGAGGCGGGACGGCGGATCAGCCGTTGCCTGTCGTACGCGCGCCGGTCGCCCACCGACAACGGCTACGCGCGGCCGGTCGAGGGCGTGATCGCGTTCTTCGACCTCGGGGCGAACGAGGTGCTCGAGGTCGTCGACCACGGCGTGGTACCCATGCCCCCCGAGCCGGGCTCGTACCTGCCCGAGGACCACGCGCCGCTGCGCACCGGCCTGCGGCCGCTCGAGATCGTGCAGCCGGAAGGACCGAGCTTCACCGTCGACGACAGTCTGGTGCGCTGGGGCCCGTGGTCGCTGCGCGTCGGGTTCGAGCCGTACGAGGGTCTCGTGCTGCACCAGGTCACGTACCACGAGGGGGAGCGCGCGCGCCCGGTGCTGCACCGCGCGTCGGTCACCGAGATGGTCGTCCCCTACGGCGACCCCGGCCCGATGCACGGGTGGAAGAACGCGTTCGACGCAGGCGAGTGGGGGCTCGGCCGCATGGCCAACTCGCTGAAGCTCGGGTGCGACTGCCTCGGCGAGATCCACTACTTCGACGTCGTGATGGCCACCGAGCACGGCGACCCGTACACCCTCGAGCACGCGATCTGCATGCACGAGGAGGACTACGGGATCCTCTGGAAGCACAACGACCTGCACGGGGGCACCAACGAGGTGCGCCGGTCGCGCCGGCTCGTGGTGAGCTTCATCGCGACGGTCGGCAACTACGAGTACGGCTTCTACTGGTACCTGTACCTCGACGGGAACATCCAGCTCGAGGTGAAGCTCACCGGCATCATCTCGCCCCAGGCCGTCGAGCCCGGCGTGGTGCCGCCCTTCGCGAACCTCGTGGCCCCGGGGCTCGCCGCGCCCCACCACCAGCACCTGTTCAGCGCGCGGCTCGACTTCGACGTCGACGGGACCGCGAACTCGGTCTACGAGGTGGAGGCCGAGGTGGTCCCGCCGGGCCCCGACAACCCGTGGCGCAACGCCTTCCGCCCGCGCGTCACCCGGCTCGACACCGAGCTGGGGGCGCAGCGCGACATGGACGCGGCCACCTCGCGCTCGTGGCGGATCGTGAACGAGGAGGTGCGCAACCGGCTCGGGCAGCCCGTCGCGTACAAGCTCGTGCCCACGATGTCGACCCCCACGATGCTCGCCGACCCCGAGTCGAGCGTGGGCCGCCGCGCCGGGTTCGCGCGCCACAACCTGTGGGTCACCCCCTACGCCCCCGACGAGCGCCGGGCCGCGGGCGAGTTCCCGAACCAGTCGGCCGGCGGTGAGGGCCTGCCCGCGTGGACCGCGGCCGACCGGTCGATCGTGGAGACCGACGTGGTGGTCTGGTACACGTTCGGCGTCACCCACTTCGTGCGCCCGGAGGACTGGCCGGTGATGCCGGTGGAGTACACGGGGTTCCTGCTCAGCCCGTTCGGCTTCTTCGACCGCAACCCGACGCTCGACCTCCCGCCGACCACGGGCGCCTGCCACGCGTGACGCTCGTTGACGCGCCGTCCAGCACGTTTCGGCGCCGGATCTGGTCGGAGAGCAGCCAAATCCGGCGCCGAAACGAGCGGGGTCAGGGGGTCAGGGGCTGGGTGGGCGCTCCCAGCGCACGACGTCCGCGAGGTCCCCGCTCTCGACGTCGAACACGAACCCGGCGATCCGGCGCAGCGGCCCGAGGTACGGCGCGGACGACAAGGTCTCCACGTCGTCGCGCAGCGCCTGGACGTGATCGAGGATCAGCGAGAAGCCGAGGTCGGCTCCGATCGCCGCACGGAGGTCCTCCTGGGTCTGGCCGGCGAGACCGCACTTCGTGTGCTGCATCACGATCACGGTGTCGACCCCGAACATGTGGACCGAGAGCGCGAGGCCGCGCAGCATGTCCTCGGTGACCCGGCCCCCCGCGTTGCGCAGCACGTGCGCTTCCCCGAGGTGCAGCCCCAGCACCGCGAACACGTCGATGCGCGCGTCCATGCAGGTCACGATCGCGAGGTGCCGGCTCGGTCGCGGGTCGGCCACGTTGGCTCGGGCCGCGGCGTAGCCCGCGTTCGCGTCGAGCACTCGGGCGATGTCGGTCATGGTCTCGGCTCCCGTGGTCACGTCCCGTTCCGGCAGGAAGTGCCTGCTCGGCGGGCGTGATCGTAGGGCTGCGGAACGACCCTCACTCCGGGAAGCGTCGCCCGACGGTGCACCTCGGGCTCAGGCGAGGTCGAAGCGGTCGAGGTTCATCACCTTGTCCCACGCGGCGACGAAGTCCGTCACGAACTTCTCCTGCGCGTCGTCCGCGGCGTAGACCTCGGCGAGCGACCGGAGCACGGAGTTCGCGCCGAACACCAGGTCGACGGCCGTACCCGTCCACTTCGCGTCGCCCGTGGCCCGGTCGCGACCCTCGTAGACGTGCTCCGAGCCCGTCGAGACCCTCCACTCGGTGCCCATGTCGAGCAGGTTGACGAAGAAGTCGTTCGTCAGGGTGCCCGGTCGGTCGGTGAGGACGCCGTGCGCGGACCCGCCGACGTTGGCGCCCAGGACGCGGAGACCGCCCACGAGCACGGTCATCTCGGGCGCCGTGAGCGTGAGCAGCCGTGCCCGGTCGAGCAGCAGCCGCTCGGGGGCCTCCTTCTCGCCGGTGCGGACGTAGTTGCGGAACCCGTCGCCACGCGGCTCGAGCACGGCAAAGGACTCCACGTCGGTCTGCTCCGCCGTCGCGTCGGTGCGCCCGGGCGCGAACGGGACCGTGATGTCGATCCCGGCGTCACGGGCCGCCTTCTCCACCGCGGCGCACCCGCCGAGGACGATGAGATCGGCGAGCGAGACGCGCGTCCCGTCGGACTGCGCGGCGTTGAAGCCCTGTTGGACCTGCTCGAGGGTCGCCAGCACCGTGGCGAGCTCACCCGGCTGGTTCACCTCCCAGTCCTTCTGCGGGGCCAAGCGGATGCGCGCGCCGTTGGCTCCGCCGCGCTTGTCGGTGCCGCGGAAGCTGGCTGCCGACGCCCACGCGGTGATCACGAGCTGTGAGACCGACAACCCGGACGCGAGGACCTCCTCCTTCAGCGCCTCGATGGCGCGCTCGCCGATCAGCTCGTGATCGACGTCGGGCACCGGGTCCTGCCACAGCTGCGGCTCGGGTACCAGCGGCCCGCGGTAGCGCGAGACCGGACCCATGTCGCGGTGCAGGAGCTTGAACCACGCCTTGGCGAACACCCGCGCGAACTCGTCGGGGTGCTCCAGGAAGCGCCGCGAGATCGCCGCGTAGGCGGGGTCCATCCGCAACGCGAGGTCGGTCGTGAGCATGATCGGCGCGTGGCGCTTCGACGGGTCGTGCGCGTCGGGCACCGCGTCGGACGCGGCCGGGTCGGTCGGGATCCACTGCCAAGCGCCCGCCGGGCTCTTCACGAGGTCCCAGTCGTAGCGGAACAGCGTCTCGAAGAAGCTGTTGTCCCAGGTCACCGGGGTGGGGGTCCAGGCGCCCTCGAGCCCGCTGGTGATCGTGTCGACGCCCTTGCCGCTTCCGAAGGCGCTCTTCCAGCCGAGACCCTGCGCCTCGAGCGGGCACCCTTCGGGCTCCGGGCCGACGAGGGCCGCGTCGCCGGCACCGTGGGTCTTGCCAAACGTGTGACCACCGGCGATGAGCGCGACCGTCTCCTCGTCGTTCATGGCCATGCGCGCGAACGTCTCTCGGATGTCCCGGGCCGCGGCGAGGGCGCTGGGCTCGCCGTTGGGACCCTCGGGGTTCACGTAGATCAGGCCCATCTGCACGGCGGCGAGGGGGTCGTCGAGCTCCCGGTCACCGCGGTAGCGCTCGTCGCCGAGCCACGTGTCCTCGGTGCCCCAGGACGTGTCGTCGGGCTCCCAGACGTCGGGGCGGCCGAAGCCGAAGCCGAACGTCGCGAAGCCCATCGACTCGAGCGCGCAGTTCCCCGCGAAGACGATGAGGTCGGCCCAGGAGATCTTCCGGCCGTACTTCTGCTTGACCGGCCACAGCAGGCGGCGCGCCTTGTCGAGGTTGGCGTTGTCGGGCCAGCTGTTCAGCGGGGCGAAGCGCTGCGCTCCCTCCCCGGCACCACCCCGACCGTCGGAGATCCGGTACGTGCCCGCCGCGTGCCAGGCCATGCGCACGAAGAGCGGTCCGTAGTGGCCGTAGTCGGCGGGCCACCAGTCCTGGGACGTCGTCATGACCTCGACGACGTCGCGCTCCAGCGCCTCGACGTCGAGGGTCGCGAGCTCCGCCGCGTAGTCGAAGCCGTCGTCCATCGGGTTGGAGCGGGCGGGTTGCGGGTTGAGCACCCCGACGTCGATCTGGTCGGGCCACCAGTCGCGGTTGGTGCGGGGCCGCGCGCCGCGCATGGGGCACTCGGAGTCGGGGGTCGAATCGGTCGTCGGGTCCTCGGTCATGGAGGGCTCCTCTCGCTCGATGATCGGTGGGCTCGATCGGTGGGCTCGCTGGGTGGTGCTCGATGGGTGGTGCTCGATGGGTGGTGCTCGATGGGTGGTGCTCGATGGGTGGTCGGGAGAGACCGGTCAGCGGCGGCGGGACGCGTTCGTCGCGTTCGACTCGCCGGGCACGCTCGACTCGCCGGGCGCGCTCGACGCGCTCGTCGTCCGGCACTCGGGGCAGCGCCCCCAGTACACGACCTCGGCCTCGTCGACGAGGAAGCCGTGGTCGTCGGCGGCGTCGAGACACGGCGCGCGCCCGACGGCGCAGTCCACGTCGACGACCACCCCGCAACGACGGCAGATCAGGTGGTGATGGTTGTCGGCGACGCGCAGCTCGTACCGAGCCGGGGACCGAGCGGGCTCGATCCGCCGCACGATGCCCGCCTCGGTGCAGGCCCGCAGCACGTCCGCCACGCCCTGGGCGGACACGGCACCCGACTCGCGCCGGACCACGTCGAGGACCTGGTCGACCGACGCGTGGGGCGTCCGGGCGAGGGCCCGCAGGACCATGACGCGCGGCGCCGTGACCCGTAGGCCGGCTCGGCGCAGCTGCTCGCTCGGCCAGGTGGCGTCGGCGGCGTCTTCCACGCCCTTCACCATAGCACCGATTCTGTGATGACCCCAGTTTCGGAGTTCGGTTGTTTCGCGGCGCAGGGCGCCGTCGGATGCGACGGACACGCGCCCTCTCGCCGAGCCCCTCGATCTGGAGTCGAACCGCGGAGACCTCCGCCTGAGCGGACCGCCGCCTCGGCCTTGTCACATCGCCCACGGCGTGGCGGAGGGAGTGGGATTCGAACCCACGGAGGCTCGCGCCTCAACGGTTTTCAAGACCGTCCCGTTCGTCCGCTCCGGCATCCCTCCGAAGCGGGCCACCCTATCCCTCGCACTCCTCCGGGCCACGGGTGACTCGGGACGCCTCGGTGTCAGCGCGCGACCCGCTCGAAGCCGCAGAAGGGGCGGAGCACCTCGGGCACCACGAAGGCGTCGCCGTCCTGGTAGTGCTCCCAGAGGAACACCAGGGTGCGCCCCACCGCGCACGCGGTGCCGTTCAGCGTGTGGGCGAGCTGCGTGCCCTTCTCCGCGCGCACCCGGGTCCCGAGGCGTCGCGCCGAGTAGTCGCGGTAGTTCGAGCACGACGTGAGCTCGCGGTAGCGGCCCTCCGACGGGAGCCACACCTCGAGGTCGTACTTCTTCGTCGCGGCGGCACCGAGGTCGCCCGCGGCGATGTTCACGATGCGATAGGGCAGTCCGAGTGCCGACACGATCGACTCCTCGATCGCGAGGATGCGCTCGTGCTCCGCGTCGGACTCGTCGGGCGCCGCGTAGACGAACATCTCGACCTTGTCGAACTGGTGCACCCGGAAGATGCCCGTCGTGTCCTTGCCGTAGGTGCCCGCCTCGCGACGGAAGCACGACGAGACGCCGGCGTACCGCGCGGGGAGGCCGGCGGGATCGAGGATCTCACCGCGATGGAGCGCGGAGAGCGGGATCTCGCTCGTGCCGACCAGGAACAGCTCACCGCCGTCGACCTCGTACACCTGGCTGCGATCGGTGGGGAAGAACCCGGCCTCTTCCATCACGTGCTCCCGCACGAGCACCGGCGGCACGGTGGGGACGAAGCCCTCGTCCACCAGCCGCCCGACCACCCAGCTCACGAGCGCCAGCTCGAGGAGCACGGCTTCGCGCATCAGCGACGCGAACCGCGACCCACTCATGTCGACGGCGCGGCGCGTGTCGACGAAGCCCATCGCCTCCGCGAGCTCGGCGTGATCGCGAGCCGGGGGGGAGGACCCGACCGCGCCCACCACACGCAGCACCTCGCCGTCGTCCTCGCCGCCGTCGGGGACCGAGCGGTCCGCGGGGTTCGGGACGCGGAGCGCGAGCGCACGCAGCGCGCTCTCGGAGTCCGCAAGCACCTGCTCGCGCGCCTGGAGCTGCTCCTTGAGCTCCGCCGCGGCCGCGATCTTTCCCGGCCGAGCGTCGGCCGACGCCTGCGCGATCTCCTTCGACGCCGCGTTCTGGCGCGTCCTCATCTCCTCCACCGCGCGCAACGCGGCGCGGTGCGCGTCGTCGGCGGCGAGCACGTCGTCGAGCAACCCGTCCTCGACGCGCTTGCGCTCGATGCCCACGCGGTACTCGGGCTCGTCGCGCAGACGGCGGAGATCGATCACGCGCGCTCGTCTGCGGCCGGGTCGTCGGCCGCGCGCACCTGCGCGCGGAGATCATCGACCCACGCGGTTGCGGCCCGCCACGCCTTCGTGGCCGCGCGCCGGCGCGCCCACGCCTCCTCGTGGCCCGACACGGGGTAGGAGCCGAGGAACTTCACGTCGGCCTGCTTCGCGCGTACGTTGCGGAGGCAGTCGGCGACCAGCTCGTCGGCGATGTGGCCCTCGAAGTCGATGAAGAAGCAGTACTCGCCGAGGCCCTGCTTCGTCGGACGCGACTCCAGCTTCGTGAGGTTGATCGCGCGGGCGGCGAACTCCTGGAGGATCGCGAGCAGCGAGCCCGGACGGTCCTCTCGCTGGAAGCACACGACCGAGGTCTTGTCGTGGCCCGTGCGCCGCGGGATCCCGTGGCCCACCACCACGAAGCGGGTCTCGCTCGGGTGGTCCTCGATCTCCGACGCCAGCACCTCGAGCCCGTAGTGCGCGAGCGCCGACGGGTTGGCGATCGCGGCGAGCCCCGCCCGCTTCGACTTCGCCACCTCCTGCGCCGCCTCCGCGGTGGAGTTGGCCACCCGGGTGATCGCCTGGGGGAGCTTCGCCCCCAGCCACAGCCGTGCCTGCCCGAGCGGGTTGGGGTGCGAGAGCACCACGTGCACCTCGTCGAGCCGGGTGCCGGCCCGGGTGCCCAGGCTCAGCGACACGGGCAGGTCGACCTCCCGCTGGATCAGCAGGTCGGTGTCGAAGGCGAGGGTGTCGAGCGTCGCCGAGACCGAGCCCTCGATCGAGTTCTCGAGTGGCACGAGCCCCACGTCGACCTCGCCCTCCTCGACGGCGGAGATCACATGGGGCACCGAGCGCAGCGGAACCGCGTCGCCCGAGGCGAGGTCGGCCTGGGTGCGCAGGGCCTCCTCGGCGAAGGTGCCGTGCGGCCCGAGATAGCCCACCCGGGTCACGTTCGCCCGCCCTCGACCCGGCGCGCGGTCACCGGCACCCATCGGTCGCTCACGCGGGCATGGTACCGGCGCCGCCTCCCGCGGAACCGTCCTATCGTCGGGGGATGGACCGGTCGGACGCGCTCGTGTTCTTCGGCATGACCGGCGATCTCGCCTACAAGAAGATCTTCCCCGCTCTCTACCGCATGGCCCGCCGCGGGGTGCTCGACGTGCCCGTGATCGGCGTCGCGTCCACGCAGTACACGGTCGACGACCTGCGCGAGCGCGCCCGGGCGAGCGTGTCGGAGATGTGCGGCGGCGTCGACGACGAAGCCGCGTTCGCACACCTCGCGGCGTCGCTCGACTACGTCGCCGGGAACTACGCCGACCTCTCGACCTTCGCCGAGCTCCGCGCCCGGCTGGGCGACGCCCGGCGCCCGGCCCACTACCTCGCGATCCCGCCGAGCCTGTTCCCGACGGTCGTGGAGAACCTCGGGACCTCGGGGTGCGCGAAGCAGGCCCGGCTGATCATCGAGAAGCCGTTCGGGCGCGACCTCGCGTCGGCCCGGCACCTCAACGACGTGGTCCACGGTGTGTTCCGCGAGGAGGAAATCTTCCGGATCGACCACTACCTCGGCAAGGAGGCCCTCCAGAACATCTTGTACTTCCGCTTCGCGAACTCGTTCCTCGAGCC
>BTUT01000073.1:0-10431 GCA_045862935.1 Acidimicrobiia bacterium | reverse complement strand
CGGGTCCCCCCCCCGCTCCCCCCCCCCCGGGGGGCCCCTTGCTCCGCCCCGTGTTTGGCCGGTCGTCGGCCCCCGGGCCCCGACGACCGTCCAAACACGGTCACAGCTCGATGAGCTTCGGGGCGGTGCGCGTCGCGATGAGGTCGCGGCCGATCGCGGTCGCGACGTCGTCGGCCGTGCCGAACAGCCCGTCGAGCACCAGGTTGCGCTTCAGGGAGAGGTGGAACGGGTGGTCGGTGGTGAACCCGATCCCGGCGAGCACCTGCTGGCAGTGCGCCGCGACGGTGCGCGACGACCGCCCCGCGGTGACCTTGGCGAGCGCGGCCGTCAACGACCCGCCCTCGTCCCACGCGGCCGCGAGCGTCGCTTCGAGCGCCTCGATCGCCACGAGCGTCTCCGCGAGACGGTGGCGCACGGCCTGGAAGCGCACGATCGGCCGGCCGAACTGCACGCGCTCCAGGGCGTGGGTGCGGGCCAGGTCGAGCATCACCCGAGCCGTGCCCGCGACCTGGTGGCCCACCGCCCGGCGGCCCGCGGCGACCGCGGCGTCCCACGACGCCCCACCGAGGGGATCGCTTCCGACCCCACCGTGGAGATCGATCCCCACCCGGTGCCATCCGCCGCGCGGATCGACGCCGCCGGTCGCGACCACGACCACTTCGTCGCGCGGCACGATCGCCGAGAAGCGCGCGCCGTCGTCGGCGCCCACCACCACGAGCTCCGCGGCCGAGGCCGCCCGTGCCGTCGCGATCCCGGTCGCGCGCACCCCGTCGCCCGCGCGGGAGGCGGGTGGGTCCCAGCGTCCGAACTCCGGCAGCACCACCGCGAGGTCGGGGCGCGGCTCCATCCCCAACGCGGCGACCACCACGTCGTCGAGGACGCTCGCGGCCGCGCCGGCAGCACCGAGCGCACCGAACACGATCTCGACCGCGTCCCGGGGCTCGGCCTCGAGCATCTCCCGCCACCCCAGGTCGTCGAGGGCTGCGTCGACGGCGCCCGCGGCCGCGATCCCACGCGCTCGGGTCTCGTCCGCGCCCGCGGCGGCGGCACCACTCACGCCTCCCGCGGCACCCTCGCCCCAGTGCTCGGTGGCCACCCGGGCGACCACGTCGCGCACGGTCTCCTCGAGCAGCGTCCGCTCGGCGGTGTCCATCAGTCGTCGCTCCCGAGATCGAGCAGGCGCCGGGCGATGATGTTGCGCTGCACCTCGGCGGACCCTCCGTAGATCGTGGCCGCGCGCGAGTAGAGGTACTCCGTCCGCCCGATGTCGCCCTCGACGCCGTCGCCGAGCTCCATCACGCCCGGCATCGTCCGACGGAGCGCGTCGTACATGGCGTGCTCCGCGGTGGCCATCAGCACCTTGTCGATCGAGGTCTCGGCGCCGAGCGGCACACCGGCCGCGAGCCGGTGCTGCGTCGCGCGGGAGCGTGCGCGCGCGGTGTAGAGCTGCTGGAACGCGTGGCCCACGATCTCGGCCGTGCGGTCGTCGTCGGTCGCGGCGTCCACGAGGCGCTGCATCCGGACGTAGAGGTACGCGATGCGTTGCCAGAAGCACGACGACCGCTCGTAGGGGAGGATGCTCATGGCCACGGCCCAGCCGCCGTTCACCTCGCCCAGGATCCGGTCGGCCGGCACGACCACGTCGTCGAAGAACACCTCGGCGAACTCGAGCACCCCGTTGATCATCTCGATGGGCCGGATCGAGATGCCCGGCGTGTCCATGTCGACGAAGAACGCGGTGATCCCGCGATGACGGGACTCCGGTGAACCGGTGCGGGTGAGCAGGACGCAGCGCTGCGAGTACTGGGCCAGGCTCGTCCACACCTTCTGACCGTTGACGACCCAGCGCTCCGCGGTCGCCGCGTCGCCGTCGGGCGTGGCCCGACACGACAGCGAAGCGAGGTCGCTGCCCGTGCCCGGCTCCGAGAAGCCCTGGCACCACATCTCCGCGCCCGAGAGGAGCAGCGGCACGACCTCGGCCGCGAGCTCGGGAGACGCGTAGTCGATGAGCGTGGGCGCGAGCACCTCGACGAGCGAGTAGATCCCGGGGTCGGCCAGATCACGTTCGGCCATCGCGGCGCCGAGCTCGGTGCGCAGCATCGGGGAGCCGCCGAGGCCCCCCACCCGCTCGGGCCAGCCCCAGCGCATCCAGCCCGCGTCGTGGAGGATCCCGACGACCCGCTGCATCTGGGCGACGTGGTCGTCGAGCGTCCCCGGCGGGTCGTAGCGCGGCGCGACCTCGTCGCGGTGGGCGTCGAGCCACGCGAGCAGCTCGGTGCGGTACTCGGTGATGTCCAAGGCAGGTCCCGGGGGCTGTGCGGAAACCGGATTCTCGCGTAGCGTGACTGCGTTCGGCCTACCGGCGAGCGAGGGGGGTCCGTGAGCCAGGCTCGCCACCGAGTCGTGCAGTGGGCGACGGGAAACGTCGGGATGCGGGCGCTGCGCGAGGTGATCCGTCACCCCGACCTCGACCTCGTCGGGGTGCTCACGTACGACGCGGCGAAGGAAGGCGTCGACGCGGGCGTGCTGTGCGGCGAGGGCCCCGTCGGGGTCGTCGCGACCACGGACCCGCGGTCCATCCACGCGCTCGCGGCCGACTGCGTGCTCTACATGCCCCGTGCGACCGACCTCGCGGACGTGTCGCAGCTCCTCCGCGCGGGGACCAACGTCGTGACGACGCGCGGCGAGCTCTTCGCGGGCGCGCACCGCCTGAGTGACGAGGAGCGAGCGCGCGTCACCGAGGCGTGCGAGATCGGCAGCGCGTCGGTCTACGCGACCGGCTCGAGCCCCGGGTTCATCACCGACGCGCTGCCGTTCGCGCTGCTCTCGTTGCAGCGCCACGTCGATTCGATACGGATCGACGAGTTCGCGAACATGTCACGGCGCGACTCGCCCCACATGCTGTTCCGCCAGCTCGGGTTCGCGAAGCCGATCGAGGCCTACGACCCCGGTCGGGCCGCGTACCTGCTCGGGGAGTTCGGTCCACCGCTCGGTGAGATGGCGGCGGCCGCCGGGCGCCCGGTCGACACGTGGACGTGTGCCGGCGAGGCGGCGGCCGCCCGGACCGCGACGAGGCTCGCCGCCGGCGACATCCCCGCCGGATCCATCGGCGCCCAGCGCACGATCATCGGGGGCCACTGCGGCGCCGACGAGGTCGTGCGCTTCACCGCGACGTGGTACGTGACCGCCGACCTCGACCCGGCGTGGGACCCCGGGCCCACGGGCTGGCGGGTGCGGGTGCGGGGCGAGGCACCGCTCGACGTGGAGCTCGGGTTCCCGATCCCGCTCGACGACCTCAACGCCTTCACCCCGGCGTACACCGCGAACCGTCCGGTGAACGCGGTGCCCTACGTGTGCGCCGCCCGGCCCGGGATCCTCCGCACCGAGGACCTGCCCCCGATCACTCCGCGAGGGCCGGTCGCGCCGGGGGTCGCGTCCGGGGTACAACGGTCGTAGGCCCCACGCGACGACCCGGTCGTCGATCGACCGGGTCCTCGAGCAGGCCTGTGACCTGCCGGAGAAGTGCCGGAGAAGGCCGGAGAAGGAGGACGTGAGTGAGCACCGCCTCGTACGAGCTCGCCGACCGCTTCGTCGCGGAGACCGGCACCGTGTTCCTCAGCGGCCTGCAGGCGCTCGCGCGCGTGCCGATCGACCAACTGCGCGCCGACCACCGTGACGGGCTGCGCACGGCCGCGTTCGTCGCCGGGTACCCGGGCTCGCCCCTCGGCATGTTCGACGTGACCGTGCGCAGTGCGGCGCGGCTCGTGGCCGACCTCGCGATCGAATGCCGTCCCGCGGTGAACGAGGAGAGCGCCGCGACCGCGGTGATGGGGTCACAGCTCGTCGCCACGTTCCCCGACCGACGCTACGACGGAGTGGTCGGCATCTGGTACGGCAAGGCCCCCGGCGTCGACCGTGCGCTCGACGCCCTGCGCCACGCGAGCTACGCGGGGACCGCCCGGACCGGTGGTGCGGTCGCGTTCGTGGGCGACGACCCCAACGCCAAGAGCTCCACGTTGCCGTCGTCGTCCGCCGGGGTGCTCAGCGACCTGCACATGCCGATGCTCTACCCGGCCGACCCGGCGGAGGTGCTCGACCTCGGGCGCCACGCGATCGCCCTCTCGCGTGCGAGCGGGCTGTGGGCCGCGCTGAAGATCGTCGCCGACGTGGCCGACGGCACGGCATCGGTCGAGCTGCACCCCGAGCGTGTGCGCCCCGTGCTGCCCGAGGTGCCCGGGCTCCCTCGGCCACGCGATCCCGAGGGTCGGCTGCTCACGCCGTTGAGCCTCGATCTCGAGCGTGAGCTCGTGGAGGTGCGGGCGGTGCTCGCGACCGAGTACGCCGCGGTGAACGATCTCAACCGCGTCACGGTGGACCCCCCCGACGCGTGGATCGGGATCGTCACGTCGGGGGTCACGTCCCGCGAGCTCCACGAGGCGTTCCGGCGACTCGGCTGTCCGGACGATGACGCGATCGCCGCGCTCGGGATCCGCCTGCTGCGGATGCGGATGCCACTCCCGTTCCATCCCGCGACCGTGCGCGCCTTCGCGCGTGGCCTCGACGAGGTGGTGGTCATCGAGGAGAAGCAGCCCAACATCGAGCTCCTGGTGAAGGACGCGCTCTACGGCACCGCGGGTGCGCCGCGCGTGCTGGGCAAGCACGACGAGTCCGGTCACCGGCTCACTCCCGACTACGGCTCGCTGGACGCGGACCGCATCGTGCCGGTGCTGCGCGCCCGCCTCGACGCGCGCGTCGGCCATCGCCTCGCCGCGCCCGCCCGCCCCAAGGCGGCGATCACCGTCACCGCGGTCGCGCGCACTCCGTTCTACTGCTCGGGCTGCCCGCACAACCGGTCGACCACCGTCGTCCCCGACGGCGCGCTCGTCGGCGCGGGCATCGGCTGCCACACGATGGCGCTGCTCATGGACCCCGAGCGCGTGGGCGACATCAGCGCGGTCACCTGCATGGGCAACGAGGGCTCGCAGTGGATCGGCATGGCCCCGTTCCTGGAACGCGAGCACATGTTCCAGAACCTCGGCGACGGGACCTACTTCCACAGCGGGCAGCTCGCGGTGACCGCCGCGATCGCCGCGGGGGTGAACATCACCTACAAGCTGCTCCACAACCGCGCCGTCGCGATGACCGGCGGTCAACTCCCCGCCGGTCAGCGCTCGGTCGCGTCGGTCGCGCACACGCTGCTGCACCAGGGCGTGAGCGAGGTGCTCGTCACCACCGACGACGTGCGCGCCTACCGCAGGGCCGGCCTGCCGAAGTCGGTGCGGGTCTGGCACCGCGACCGCCTGCTCGAGGCACAGGAGCACCTCGCGACCGTTCCCGGGGTGACGGTCCTCATCCACGACCAGGCCTGCGCCGCGGAGCTGCGGCGCGCCCGCAAGCGGGGGCTCGCGCCCACGCCCGCGCGCCGCGTGGTGATCAACCACCGCGTGTGCGAGGGGTGCGGTGACTGCGGGGACGTCAGCAACTGCCTCTCGGTGCAGCCCTTCGACACGCCGTTCGGCCGCAAGACGCTCATCGACCAGACGACCTGCAACTTCGACTACTCGTGCCTCGAGGGCGACTGCCCGGCGTTCGTCACCATCGACACGTCCCCCCGCCCCTGGCGGCGCAGTGCGCGGCACGGAGACCAGCGCGGCACGCGGCGCGGCGGTCGGCCGGGTGCGGCCCGCGCGCGCGGTGACCGGCTCGACGCGACCCCCACGACGTCTGCGGTCGCGGCGGACCCCACCCTCGCCGCGCTGCTCGGGTCCGACCTCCCGGCACCGGCCGGCGCCGCGCATCCCGACGACGACGTCACCGTCCGCATGGTCGGGATCGGCGGTACGGGGGTGGTGACCGTCGCCCAGGTGCTCGGGACCGCGGCGATGCTCGACGGCGCGCGGGTGCGCGGCCTCGACCAGATCGGCCTGTCGCAGAAGGCCGGGCCGGTGGTGAGCGACCTCCACTTCACCCGGGGACACGACACCCCGTCGAGCCGCCTCGGCACCGACCAGGCCGACGTGCTGCTCGTCTTCGACCCGCTCGTCGCCGTCTCGAACCTCGGCGTCGCACCGTCGAACCCGGAGCGCACGGTGCTCGTCGGCTCGTCGTCGCTCACGCCTCCCGGGGCGACCGTGGCCCACCCCGACCTCGCGCTCCCCCCGTTCGCGGAGCTCGAGGCGGCCCTCGCCACCGTCACCCGTCCCGACCACCGGTACTGGGTGGACGCCGACGCGGTCACGACGGCCGCGTTCGGGGACGCACTCACCGCGAACGTGCTCGTGGCCGGCATGGCGGTGCAGTCCGGCGCGCTCCCGGTCGATCCTGCCTCGGTCGAGCGTGCGATCGAGCTGAACGGCACGGCCGTCGAGGCCAACCGGGCCGCGTTCCGGCTCGGCCGCCACCTCGTCGCGGACCCCGAGCGGACCCACGCGGTGCTCGACGCCCTCGATCACGACCTCGTCCGCACGCCGTCGGTTCCCGAGGCACTCGAACCCCGGATCCGAGCCCTCGCGCTCGGCCCCGAAGCCGGCGGAGAGGTCGCCGCGTTCACGGCCGAGCTCGTGTCGTACCAGGACGAGCGGTACGCGTCTCGCTACCTCGGGACACTCGAGCGGGTCCGGGCGCGCGAGGCGGCGGCCGTCCCCGAGTCGGACGCGCTCACCCTCGCCGTGGCGCGAGGCCTCTTCAAGCTCATGGCCTACAAGGACGAGTACGAGGTGGCGCGCCTGCTCCTCGACGAGGACGCGCAACGGGACATCGCGGACGTGGCCCACGGCCGCGTGCGCTACCACCTGCACCCGCCGGTGCTCCGGGCGCTCGGCATGAAGCGCAAGATCGCGCTCGGCGCCTGGTCCGAGCCCGGGCTGCGCGCGCTCGCCCGCGGCAAGCGCCTCCGTTCGACCGTGCTCGACCCGTTCCGTTGGACCCGGGTGCGCCGTACCGAGCGGGCCCTGCCCGACGAGTACGTCGCCGCCCTCGACCGGGTCCTCGCCGCGCTCGACTCCGACTCGCTGACCACCGCGATCGCCCTCGCGGAGACCCCGGACCTGGTGCGCGGCTACGAGGACCTCAAGCTCCGCCGGGTCGCCGAGTTCCGCGACCGCCTCGCGGCGCTGTCCACCGTGGGGCGCTCCACGCCTAGTGTCTCCGGTCATGCCGAGATGGAACCTGCCTGAGGATCGACCCGGACACGACGCCGACGAGGCGCTCGCCGCACGCCGCGCGGCGGTCATCGAGTTCCAGCCGGCCGAGATCGAGCCCGGTGTCGAGCGCACCGACATCACCCGCGGCGGGGTGGACTGCATCGTCTGCACACCACCCGACGCCCGCCGCACCATCCTCTACCTCCACGGCGGCGGCTACCGGATGGGCACGGCCGCCATGTGGACGAAGTTCGGGTCGCGTCTCGCGCTCGCCGCGTCCGCCCGGGTCGAGATCCTCGACTACCGCGTCGCTCCGGAGCACCCGTTCCCCGCGGCGGTGCGCGACGCCACCGCGGCCTACGGTGAGCTCCTCGACGAGGGGGGGCCGGTCGTCGTCGGCGGCGACTCGGCCGGCGGTGGGCTCGCGGCGGCCGTCGCGGTCGCGTGCGCGCAGGCGGGGGTGGCACAGCCGCGCGGCCTGGTGCTCATCTCACCGTGGGCCGACATGACCAACTCGGCCGCCACGTATGCGAGCCACGGCACGCGCGACCAGATGTTCTCGCTGGAGTCCGCGGCCGACGCGGCGGCCCTCTACCTCCAGGGCCACGCGGCCGACGACCCGCTGGCCTCGCCCGTCCTCACCGATGCCGCCGAGCTCGCCGGCTTCCCGCCGAGCCTCGTCTTCGCCGGCGGCGACGAGGTGCTCCTCGGCGACGGGCTCGCACTCACGCAGCGGCTCGCGGTGGCGGGCGTCTCGGTGGAGAGCCACTTCGTGGCCGGGATGCAACACGTGTGGCCGACGCTGGACCTCGAGCACCCCGAGGCCCGGCGAGCGCTCGACGTGATCGTGCGGTTCGTCGGGCACGTCACCGGCTGACGCACACGAGCCGGCCCACGCGGCTCCGGGCCGACCAGCAGGGGCCGATCGGATCCGGGCCGATCAGCTCCGGGGAACGTCCTTCCACGGGAGCTCGTGGTCGTTGCGCGGCTCGCGGGGCAGGCCGAGCGCGCGCTCGGCGAGGTTGTTCTTCTGCACCTCGGTCGTGCCGCCGCCGATGGAGATCGAGAACCGCCCGAGCAGCTCCATCTGGATCCACGTCGCGACCTCGTCGTCGCCGGTGATCCCCGCCGGACCCGCGATCGCGACCGCGAGCGATCCCGACCGCACCCGACTCTCGGTGGTGAACAGCTTCAGCGCCGACGGGTCGACCGGCGGCACCTCACGGCGCCGCACCGCCGCCATGATCCGTTCGCCCATCAAGGCCACGATCCGCTCGCGCGCGTAGTAGTCGGCGAGCCGCTGGCGGACGGCGGGGTCGGCGAGGCGGTCGTGGCGGGCCGCGAGGTCGGCGAGCCGTGCGTACCGCCCGCCCACGGCGAGGCTGCCGCCGCCGATGAACGCCGACTCGTTCGACAGCACCGTGCGGGCGGGCGCCCAGCCGCCGTCGATGTCCCCCACGACGTTGGCCACCGGCACGCGCACCGCTTCGAGGAACACCTCGTTGAACTCCGACGCGCCCGTGGCCTGCACGAGCGGCCGCGCCTCGACCCCGGGGCTGGACATGTCGACGAGCAGGAACGTGATCCCGCGGTGCTTCGGCACGTCGGGGTTGGTGCGGACGAGCAGCATGCCCCAGTTGCAGAACTGCGCCGCGGAGTTCCACACCTTCTGGCCCGTGACGACGAACTCGTCGCCGTCACGTTCGGCGCGACAGGCCAGACCCGCGAGGTCGCTCCCGGCCCCGGGCTCGCTGAAGAGCTGGCAGAACGCGTACTCGCCCGACAGCAGCCGCGGCACGTAGTGGGCGCGCTGCTCCTCGTTCGCGTGCTTCATCAGCGTGGGTCCGAGCATGGCGATGGTGGCGGCGATGAAGCCCGAGGAGACGTCGAAGCGTGCCGCCTCCTGCTGGTAGATGCGCTCGTGCCAGGCGGTGCCCCCGCGCCCGCCGTACTCCGTCGGGTACGTGAGGCCGGCGAGATGGTGCTCGAAGAGCGTGTGCTGCCACGCGCGGCCGCGCTCGAACGCGGCGCGCTGGGTCTCCTGGTTGCGGTGCATGGTGACCGCCCACGGCGACACCTCGCGACGCGGCTGCGCGTTGGCGCCGAGGAACGCGCGCACCTCGGCCCGGAACTCGGCCTGCTCCGGTGAATCGGTCGGGATGGTGTCGTCGGCGCTCATCGTGCTCCCCTCAGCCGGGGTCGCAGTCTGCCCGATCGACGATCACCTCGATCCACCGGGCCAGCCGGTCCCAGAGCTGGACCCGCGTGCGCGCCTGGTTGTGGCAGTGCGCGGCGTCGGAGAGCACGTAGAGCGTTGCGTCCCGACAGCCCGTGTACTTCGCGACGCTCCCGGCGAAGTCCCGGATGAGGTCCTGGTCGCCGAAGCCGAGGAACAGGGGCACGTCGATCGCCGCCTTCTCGCGGTCGGTCGAACCCGGGATCATCGAGGTGAGCCCGCACGTGTAGAGCAGCTGGGCCTGCTGCGCCGCGAACGCGCGGCGGATCGCGAAGGGCACGTCGGGCGCGAAGAACGAGTTCGGCGGCGCCCGGCGCCGCTCGACGGGCGACGGCACCGCGAACCGGCGGCGGGCGCGCGCCACGATCTCGGCCTCGACCTCCTCGAGCGGGCGGTGCGCGAGCTCGAGCTCCTCGCGCTCGAGGTGCTCCGGGAGGCCGTCGCCCCCGTGGCCCAGGCCGACGAGCGCGTCGAACGGCCGGTGACGAGCCTGGGCGACGGTCGCGAGCATGCCGCCCATCGAGTGCCCCACACCCACGAGGAACGGCGGGCCATCGAGGCCGTCGATGCCACCGATCACCTCGCGCCAGGCCCGGGCATGCGCCGCGGCGACCACCGTCGGGGTGAGCGCGAACACGTCGGCCACCGGGTCCGACGCCCCCACCCCCGGGTGGTCGAGCGCCGCGACGGCGAAACCCCGCGCGGCGAGGTACGCGGCCATGCTCGTGTCGGCGTGGCCGTCGACGGTCAGGTCGAAGTAGTCGGTGCTGCAGCTGCCACCGGCGAGACAGGCGAGCACCACGGGGCGCGCTCGGGCCCGCTCCGGCGAGGGCACTCGGACCCAGCCGCGCATCGCGCACGGAGCGTCGCCCCCCACGGTGCTCGACACGTCGACGGCCACCGGGAGACGGACACCCCTCGGGTCGTCGCCGGAGACGGCTTCCCGGGCGCCCTCGGCGCCCGGGACCCAGTGGGGTTGCGAGCGGCGGTCGGGCTGGGCCGAACCGGCCGTGGGCTCCATGGCGGGATCATGGCATAGTGATCACAATGACA
>BTUT01000072.1:0-10437 GCA_045862935.1 Acidimicrobiia bacterium | reverse complement strand
CGAGTCGGGGCCCGTCGGTCACGTCCGGCCCTTCACGCAACGTCCCTCACGGCGCGCGCTCGGGCACGGCCGACGGCGCCACGGTCTCCTGCGTGGGGTCGGGGCCAGGAGCGTACGCGGGTTCGGCCGCGGCGTCATGCGCGGCGGCTTCGGACGGCTGGTCACGCGCGGCGTCGTGCTCGGCGGCGAGGTCGGCGCGGTACCGGGCGACGGCCTCCGCACGCGTGGCGTCGTCCCAGCCCCACTCGGGTGCGAGCAGCCGCGCGACGGCATCCACCGCCTCGGCGGTGGCGGTCCGATCGAGGATCCGGCACCGGGTGCGGCGGTCGAGCACGTCGTCCAACGAGCGGGCCATCTCGTGGCGCGCGGCGTACACCGCCTCGGCCCGTACGTACGGGAGACCCGGCACGAGTGGCTCCCCGAGGGCCGCGTCGGATGCGACGAGCTCGAGCACCCGGGCCGCGTCGGTCCCGTAGCGGCGCGCGAGGTGCCGGTCGAGGTCGGAGGCGTCGGGTCCGGGCTCGCGGTAGCCGCGTGCGCCGGCGAGGGGGAGCCGCTTGGTCCGGCAGCGGCGGTGGCGTCCGTCGAGCACCTGGTCGACCTGGTCGATCGTGTCGCGCGCCATCACCCGATAGGTCGTGAGCTTGCCGCCGGTCACGGTGACAACCCCCGCACCCGACACGCGGATGCCGTGGCGCCGGGAGAGGTCGGCCGTCTTCGCGGTGGCCGCGTTGGTGAGCAGCGGGCGCAGGCCCGCCCAGGTGCCGATCACGTCGGACTCCGCGAGCGGCACGCGCAGCGCGCGGTTCGCGGCCTGGAGCAGGTAGCGGACGTCCTCGGCCGTGCACCGGGGGTCGTCGAGGTCGCCCGCGTAGTCGTCGTCGGTGGTGCCGATGTACGTGTGGCCGTCCCAGGGAACGACGAAGATCGAACGGCCGTCCCCCACGGGGATCACCACGGCGATCTCGTTGCGCACCTTCTCCCACGCGACGGTGATGTGCACCCCCTTCGCCGGTCGGATCGTGGACGGGTGAGCGCCTTCGTCGAGCGCTCGCACCTCGTCGGCCCACACGCCCGTCGCGTTCACGACCACGCGGGCGCGCACGTCGAGCTCGCGACCGTCGGCCGCGACGCGCACGCCGCTCGCGCGTCCGTTGGGGTGCTTGTTCACCGCGATCACCGCGGCGTGGTTCGCCACCACCGCGCCCTGCTCGGCGGCGGTGCGCGCGATCGTGAGGGTGAGGCGCGCGTCGTCGGCCTGGGCGTCGAAGTACAGGTAGGCCGATGCGAGTCGATCGGGCGCGAGGGTGGGCACCTGCTGGAGCGCCGCGTCCCGGGTCAGCCGGCGGTGGGCCCGCTTGATCCGCAGGCCGCCGCTCAGGTCGTACAGCCAGAGCACTCCGCCGAGCACGCGAGCGACGCGGCGGTCGATGAGACCATCGCGGGTGAGGATCGGGATGAGGAAGGGGAGCACGTGCACGAGGTGAGGAGCGTTGCGCAGCGCGATCTGGCGTTCGGCCAGCGCCTCCCGCACGAGGCCGAGCTCCCGGTGCTGGAGGTACCGCACGCCACCGTGCACGAGCTTGGACGACCGCGACGATGTGCCGGCGGCGAAGTCATCGCGCTCGACGAGCGCGGTGCGCAGTCCACGCGTCGCCGCGTCGAGCGCGCAGCCGGCCCCGGTGATCCCGCCCCCGACCACCACCACGTCGAACTCCTCGGCAGCGAGCCGGTCGAGCGCGTCCGCGCGGTCGAAGACCACACCCTCGAGGTTACCCGCCGGTACCCGTCGCCTCGGGCGCCCGCGGGGGCGGCCGGCCGAGGCGGGGCTCGGGCGGCCGGGGCGTGGTCGGGGCGTCAGGCGACCGTGCCGGGGGCGCCGCTGTCGGTGACGCAGCCGAGGCCGGCGGCGGTCCAGGCCTGCATGCCCCCCGCCAGGTTCACGGCGTCGTACCCCGCGCTCACGAGCGCCTCGACCGCGACCGCCGAGCGCCCGCCCGAGCGGCAGATGACGACCAGGCGCCGGTCGGTGGGGAGCTCGGCGTGGCGGGTGGCCAGCTCCGGGAGCGGCAGGTGGCGCGCCCCGGGAGCGTGGCCGGTCGCCCACTCGTCGTCGTTGCGGACGTCGAGCAGCACCGCGCCCTCTCCGATCAGGGCGGCACCGGCGTGTGGCTCGACGTGCTCGACGGTCACGCTCACTGCCTCACCGATCCCCTCGCTCGTTCACGGTGCCAACCCCAGACGTTCGGCGGCGAGGTCACGAAGGTACCGGTAGCTCGCCTTGCCGGCGGCGCTGCGGCCCAGGTCGTCGACGAGGAGATAGCGGCGGGGGCGCTTGTACCCGGCGAGGCGCGGGCGTGCGAACGCGTCGAGGTCGTCCTCGTGGGGCGCGGTGCCCGGCTCGGGCACGATCACCGCGACGACCGTCTCCCCGAACCGCGCGTCGGGGACCCCGACGACCACGCAGTCGTGGACGTCCGGGTGGTCACGCAGCACGACCTCCACCTCCTCGGGGTAGACCTTCTCGCCGCCGGTGTTGATGCACGCCGAGCCCCGTCCGAGCAGCGTGATGCTGCCGTCGGGCTCGACGGTCGCGTAGTCGCCGGGGATCGACCAGCGCACGCCGTCGTAGACGCGGAACGTGGCGCGCGACTTCTCCTCGTCTCCCCAGTAGCCGAGCGGGATCGGGCCGGTCACCGCCACGAGCCCCACGTGCCCGCTCCCGGGCTCCACGCGCGCGCCGGTGTCCTCGTCGAGCACGGCGACGCGGTCGTTCACCGCGAAGCGCGCGGGCTGGATGTCGCCTGCGTCACGTGCCTCGGACCTGGTCATGATGCCCTCGGACGATCCCAGCGAGTCGATGATCGTCACGTCGGGCAGATGACGCATCAGCCCGGCCTTGGCGTCGGGCGAGAACGTGACCCCGGACGACGTGATCGCGTGCAGCGACGACAGGTCGTACGCCTCCGGTCGCGCGTCGAGCGTGGCGAGCAGCGGCCGCGCGAACACGTCGCCGACGATGGTGAGCACCGCGACTCGGTGACGCTCCACCTCCGACCACACGCGGTCGGGGTCGAGGCCGGTCTCGGGGATGAGCACCACCGTGCCCGACCCCGCGAGCGTCGACAGCGCGATGAAGAGGCCGGTGCCGTGCATCAGGGGGCACGCCGGGAGCGCGGTGCCGGTGCGCTTGCCGGCGAGCGCCGCCTCGACCGGGTCTCGGGGTTCGGTGCCCGGCCGGTTCGACTGCCACAGCGCCCGGTAGAGGTCGTCGTTGCGCCACATCACGCCCTTGGGCATCCCGGTGGTCCCGCCGGTGTAGAGCAACAGGAGGTCGTCGCCGTCGGGCTCCCGGTCCTGCCACGGCCCGTCGGGTGCCGCGTCCGTGAGCGCGGCCTCGTAGGGCGCGCCGGTCTCGAGCGTGACGGGAGCCGCACCACCCGGCAGCGCGGCGAGCGCCTCGGCGACCACCGCGGCGTACTCGGGCGCGTGCACGACCACGCTCGCCCCCGAGGTCTCGAGCACATACCGCACCTCGTCGGCGACGTAGCGGTAGTTCACGTTGAGCGGCGCGGCCCCGATCTTCCACGCCGCGAAGAGCGTCTCCAGGTACTCGGGGACGTTGGTGAGATCGATCGCGACCCGGTCGCCGGCCCGGACGCCCGCCGTGAAGAGATGGGAGGCGAGGCGCGCGGCGCGGTCGTCGAACGTCGCGAAGTCGATCGCCCGGTCGCCGCACACGATCGCGGGCCGGTCTCCCACGACGCGAGCCAGGTCGTGCCACACCACGGCGAAGCTCCAACCCGGCATGCGCCGGAGGCTAGCGACCGGTGGGGGACGCGTACCCTGTGCGCATCGACGATCCTCGAAGCTCGGAGCCAACCAGCGACGTCGTCCCGGCCGCCGGGGGCCCGCTCCCCGTCTCGGTGCGGGTGGCGGCCGACGACGCCGCGCGCTCGATCGGTGAGGCGTGGCGTGAGGCAGGTTGGACCGCCCGGATCCGCACCCTGCCCGACACCGGGACCGAGGCGCTCGAGCGCCTCCTCGACCGGATCGTGCGGGCCGCGATCGAGGATCCCTACCCGGTCGCCTCGGCGCCGGAGGTGGTGAGGCGGCTCGAGCGCGACGGACACCCACAGCCGTTCGGCGGCGCGGTGTTCCTCGCGATGGCCGCGCGCTCCCGGCGCACGATGAAGGTCGGCCGCCGAGCGGTGCCCGTGGCGGTCGCGGCGAAGATGGGGACCGACGTCGTGGGCTCGTTCCGGCTCGGGGCCTACGAGCTCGAGCTCCTCGCATCGTTCGTGGTCAACCGGATGCGGGCCGCCCACGCGCCCATCGACCCGCGGCTCGTGCAGCGCATCACGGTGAACGCATACCTCGCGCCCCGCCGGCGTCACGACGTCGCCGAGCGCCGACGCGGCGCGCTCGTCCAGCTCGCGGCCATGTGGGCGGGGCGCATCCTCGCCGTCGAGCCCGCGGTCGGGCGGATCGCGAAGGCGGCCGACCTGGTGGAGTCGCTGCACTTCGTCCTGGAGGCGCAGACGCACGAGACCGGGGTGGTCTGAACCTCCTCAGGCCACCCGGGGCAGGACCTGGTCGACGTAGAGCTGGAGGCACCGCCATCCCTCGTCGATGGGCATGCCGCCCACCAGCGGGTGCAGGTTGACGAACGCGGCGTCGCCCTGGCTCTGGATGCGCTCGACCAGCTCGTCGGGGGTGCACACCTGGTAGATGCCCTCGGCCCGCAGCTCCTCCGCCGTGCCGGCGTGGGAGTGCACCGCCGAGCTGATGTCCTCGGTCTGCCACGACGCGTAGGTCATGGCCTCTTCCATGAAGTGCTGGCCGAGCTCCGCCCAGGCCCGGTCCGGATCCTCGGCGAGGTGCAGCATCACGGTGTCCTCGCCCGGCATCATGTAGAACCCCTGCGTGCCCTGCTCGGCGCACTGCTCGTAGTAGTACGCCTCGAGCCACGGGAGGTGGGCGGCGGCGAACATCGGGAGTCCGAAGCGCGCGGCACGGCGCGCGGCGGGCTTGCTGGTGCCGCCGAGCAGCAAGGGTGGGTGCGGCTGCGTGAACGGCCGCGGGGTGACCCGCACCGTGGTGCCGCGGTACTCGAACGGCTCGCCGGTCCAGGCCTTCAGCAAGGTGTCGACGCACTCGTCCATGAGCGCACCCCGCCCTGCCCAGTCCTTGCCGTGGGCCGCGTACTCGGACGGGCGGTAGCCGAGGCCGACGATCGTGGTGAGGCGTCCGCCGCTCGCGTTGTCGAGGACCGCGATGTCCTCGGCGATGCGCAGCGGATCGTGGAGCGGCGCGAGGAGGGCAGAGATGCTCACGCCGATCTGCTTCGTGGCACCGAAGATCAGCCCCGCCATGATGAGCGGCGAAGGGCTCCACCCGTTGTCGGCGCCGTGGTGCTCCTCGAGCGTGAGCATCGAGAAGCCGTTGGCCTCCGCGAAGCCCGCCATCTCCACGAAGGCGCGGTAGCGGGCCGACATCTCGTTGGGCTCGATGCCGGGCTGGACGCAGTTGAAGCGGGCGGCAGACATGACCATGGACCGGAACCCTACCGGGCCACCCGGACGTTGTCAGAGGGCACTGGCGGCGGCCTCCCCGCGCCGCCGAGACCCGAGGAGCGCCGATGTCATCACCCACGGGCGAGCCGCCCCCGGCGCCGGATCCGGCGAACACGGTCGCGCAGGACGCGCCTGGGGTCGTCTCGGCGCCGTCGGGCTCGGCGGTGCCTGCGGACCCGGTGACCCCGGCACCCAGGTCGCGTGGGTGGATCGCGTTGCTCGTGGCGTTCGTGGTGCTGGCGCTGCTCGTCGGCGTGTGTGGGGTGCTGTTCGTGCGCGTGCAGGACGCGCAGGACCGGGCCGACGAGGCGGTGGTCCTCGCCGGCGGGCAGGACGTGCTCGACGTGCGGCTCGCTCGGGTGGAGGCCTCGCTCGCCGAGATGGAACGCGACGGGCAGGCCTCGGCCGAGGACGTGGATGCCCTGCAGAGCCAGGTGAGCGCGTTGCGCAAGTGCGTGAACAACGCTCTCGACTCGTTCGCCCAGGCGACGCAGGCCGGAAAGCCCGCTTCGATCACGAAGTGCTGACGTCGCCGTCGAGTGCACCTGCCCGGTCGGCGAGCTGGACCGAGGCCGGCCGAGCCCGGTGAGCGTGGCTGTGGCTGCGCGGTGCGGCGGGCACGCGTGGAGCCCGGCTGCGGCTATGCGGCTCCCGATCGGGTGACCCGCCACGCCAGGGTCGCCGTCTCGATCTCCGACCGCCGTTCGATGTCGGAGGCCGCGGCCCGCAGCTCTTGGGGGCGAGCGCGCGGGGACGGCGGCGCGCGAGCACCGCGACCATCTCCCGGAGGTGGCCGACGTGCTCGGCGGGAGGCGCGGGGCAGCGCACGTAGGCGATCGTGCCGTTGCGGCGGAGCTCGCGTTGGAGCGAGCGGACCTCCTGGAGCACCGACGCCGAGCGGATCCGGAGCACCGAGGGGTCAGCCTCGGCCACGGCTCGCTGGAGCGCACCGTCGGCCCGCGCGCGCCAGCGAGCCAGGTCGACGGGCACGCGGCCCGGCGCGATCGTGCCGCGGTCGGGATGCGCCGCGACGACGAGCGCCGTGGCCTTCTTCCCGAAGCGCTTCCGCAGCTCGCCGCGGGGTACGTCGTCGTCCAGCGCGTCGAGCAGCATCGCGGCGATCGCCTCGCGCTCGTTGCCGCCGTCTTCGAGGACGAGGGTCGCCAGACCGAGCACCTGCGCGACCGAAGGGATGGAGCTCGGCTGCCCGGCGGTGTACGCCGCGTGGCGATCGGCGGCCCACTGCGCCGCGCGCAGGAACTTGTCGCCGACGCGCACCTCGAGAGCCTCCGCCACGAGCACGAATCGTACCGACGAGCGCATACCACGAGGGGGATCACGAGGGGGATGAGGTTCGTGTCGTCGCGACGAGCCGCCGAGCTGGTGTGCGGACCGCCGCGGTGGGGTCACCGGGCGCGGTCGCGCCGGGAAGCCGAGAAGGGGAGAACGGCCCTGTCGTCGCAAGCTCCCGTTCCCTACGGTGAGAACGCTCGAGGAGGAGGGTCGTCATGCTGCCGATCCTGCGAGGTTGGGCTCGTTCAGTGGTCGTCGGGGTGGTGATCACCTGCGGGTTGGTGATGCTCCCATCGGGCGCCGGTGCGGAGAAGCTCCAGAAGGCCTGCACGGTGCTGAGCTCCGACGAGATCGCGGCCGTGCTCCCGTATCCCGTCGGTGAACCCGACGGCAGCGGGAGCAAGCTCGGGTGCAGCTTCGACATCGGCGAGGGCCTCGGCGAGCCCGGCGGCGGCATGGTGATCACCCAGTACCACACCGGCAGCGTCGCCAAGTCGCTCTGGTCGACGGCCAAGAAGGGCCAGGAGAAGGTGGGCCAGACCCACACCGTGTACTGGGATCCCGGCGCGGGCATCGCGAGCGGGTTCAAGAAGGGGCGGCTCTTCGCGGTGTCGGTCACGATCACGGGCAAGGACGACACCGAGCAGCAGGCCGAGGCGGTCGAGCTCGTGGAAGCCGGACTCGACAACCTGAAGTGACCGCCCGCGCGGTGAACCGGTCCGTGATCGAGCCGTGAGTCGCGGGCGACCTGCACCTGCGTGACGGGCGTCCGCGGCTCGGGCGTGCCGACCCGGGGCAGGCGGTGACAGGATGCCCCGATGGATCCGACACTGACGCGCTTCGAGGGGTTCGAGGGCATCCATCTGGTTGCGGATGTCTGGGGTGATCCCGGCGCGTGGCCGGTGCTGCTCATGCACGGCGGCGGTCAGACCCGCCACGCCTGGGGCGGTGCCGCTTGCACGCTCGCCGAGCACGGGTGGCGCGCGGTCTCGCTGGACCTGCGTGGTCACGGCGACAGCGAGTGGGCGCTCAACGGTGACTACTCGTTCACGGCGTTCGCCAACGACGCGATCGCGGTTTCCGACCAGCTGGGCAGGCCACCGGTGTTCGTGGGCGCGTCCCTCGGGGGCGTGGCGGCGATCATCGCCGAGGGTGGGACCGACCGGGTCGTGTCGAGCGGGCTGGTGATCGTCGACATCACCCACCGCTCCAACCCCGAGGGGATCGAGCGCATCCGCAGCTTCATGAGCTCGGGGTTGGACGGCTTCGCGACGCTCGAGGACGCGGCCGAGGCGATCGCGGCGTACACGCCCAACCGGCCCAAGCGCGTCAACCCGGCCGGTCTCATGAAGGTGTTGCGCCAGAAGTCCGACGGCCGTTGGTACTGGCACTGGGATCCGGCGTTCATCGCCCGGGGGCGAACCGAGGTGCCGGCGGCGGGCTTCCAGGGCCTCTTCGAGGCTGCGCTGCACCGCATCCGGGTGCCGACCCTGCTGGTGCGGGGCAAGCTGAGCGACGTCGTGACCGACGAGGGGACCGAGGAGTTCCTCAGGCAGGTGCCGGGCTCGAAGCTGGTGGACGTCGGCGGCGCGGCGCACATGGTGGCCGGTGATCAGAACGACGCGTTCGCGAACGCGGTCGTCGACTTCCTCGAGCACGACGTGCGGCCGGTGCTCGGCGACTGACGATCGTGGCCCGAAGCGCCACGGATCCCGAGAGGGGAGCGGTGATGCGGATCGGCGTCTACCGGGGTGACGCGTCGAGCGGCCCGATCGAGAAGCTGATCGGTGCGGCCCGCGACGCCGCGGCCGCGGGCTTCGCGTCGTTCTGGCTCCCCCAGACGATGGGCTTCGACGCGATGACCGCCCTCGCGGTGGTGGGGCGCGAGGTCCCGGAGATCGACGTTGGGATCGCGGTGGTGCCCACCTACCCGCGGCATCCGATCGTGATGGCACAGCAGGCGCTCTCCACGCAGGCGCTCGTCGGCGGCCGGCTCACGCTGGGGATCGGGCTCTCGCACCAGCCGATCATCGAGGGGAGCTACGGGTATTCGTTCGCGCAACCGATCCGCCACATGCGCGAGTACCTGGAGGTGCTCCTGCCGCTCGTGCGCGAGGGTGAGGTGCAGTTCGCCGGCGAGACGGTGACGGCCCGCGCGAGCCTCGACGTGCGCGGGTCGTCGCCGGTGCGGGTCGTGCTGGCGGCGCTCGGTCCCCGCATGCTCGAGCTCGCCGGCGGGCTGGCCGACGGCACCGCGACCTGGATGGTGGGCCCGTCGACCCTGGCCCGGCACGTGGTGCCCACCATCCGCGCCGCGGCCGAAGCGGCCGGCCGTCCCCCGCCGCAGATCGGTGCCGGGTTCCCCGTGTGCGTGACCGACGACACCGCCGCGGCCCGCGACATCGGGGCGAAGACGTTCGCGATCTACGGGAGCCTCCCGTCGTACCGTGCGATGCTCGATCGCGAGGGGGCTGCCGGACCGGCCGACGTGGCGATCGTCGGTGACGAGGCGTCCGTGACCGACCAGCTCGCGCACCTCGACGACCTCGGTGTCACCGACCTCGTGGCCAGCGTCTTCGGCACTCCCGAGGACCGGGCCCGCACCTACGCCCTCCTCGCCACCCACACCCCGTGATGCGTCCCTCGCCCCTCGCGCAGCGAGGGCGCACGGTCAGGGACGCATCATCGGGGGAGGCGGGTGGCGTGGAACGCGAACTCGGCGTCGAGGCGTGCCTGGGCGGGGCCCTCGGCCCAGCTCCCGATCTTCCCGCCGATCAGCGGCACCTTCACCTCGAACGTGCCGGTCACCGTGTGGCGGGTGCCGCCGTCGGAGGTGGGTTCGAGGCGCATGGTCCCCGCCACCTTGATCGGCGCGCCGGACACGGTGATCCGGAACGTGCCGTCGCGAGCACCGTCGGCACCAGGAGCGTCCCAGCAGTCGACCTGCTCCATCGTGTTGGTGGGCTTGAGCACCTTGGTCGCGAAGCCGGGGAGGCCCTCGACGTCGACCGTACGCCGGGTGTGGACCAGCAGCTCGTCACCGTCGGGGCCGCACTCGAGGATCTCGAGGTCGCGGTCGCCCGCGGCCTCGTAGCGCGCGCGCACGACCTCGGGGTCGACGAAGAGCGCCGCCACGGTCTCGACCGGGGCGGGGTAGGTGTGCTCGCCGGAGAACGCCATCCGTGCACGCTATCCCGGTGACGGATAGCGTGCACCCGCCGGCCGCGGCGATCACGCACAAGGGGACCTCATGAGCACCGAACCCACACGGACCCGGCCCGGGGGCATCACCTTCGTCGTCGTCCTCGCCTACCTCGCGTCGATCTTCGTCGTGCTGGAGGGCATCCTGATCATGATCGACGCCGACGAGCTCGCGCAGCAGCTCCGCTCGGGGATGACCGAGGACCAGCTCATGGTCGCGGGGATCGTGACCGTCGTCATCGGGGTGATCGGCGTCCTGCTCACGGGTGCGCTCGCACGCGGCAGCAACGTCGTGCGGATCCTGTTCGCGGTCTGGATCAGCTTCCAGATCGCCGCCGGTCTCTACGGCGTGGTCGCGCATCCGGGC
>BTUT01000071.1:0-10453 GCA_045862935.1 Acidimicrobiia bacterium | reverse complement strand
GTGCGTTCCGTCCCGACCAGTACTCGAATCCGGCGAACCCGGCCGAGCACGAGCGGTCGACGGGCCCGGAGATCTGGGCCCAGACCGACGGGCGCGTCACCCACTTCGTGGCCGGGGTGGGCACGGGCGGCACCATCACGGGCGTGGCCCGTGCGCTGAAGGCCCGCAACCCCGCGGTGCAGGTGATCGGGGCGGACCCGGCCGGGTCGGTGTTCTCGGGCGGAAACGGCCGCCCGTACCTCGTCGAGGGCGTCGGCGAGGACTTCTGGCCGACGACGTTCGATCCCGCGACGGTCGACCGGATCCTCGAGGTGAGCGACGCCGAGTCCTTCGCGGCCGCCCGGCGCGTCACGCGCGAGGAGGGTCTGCTCATCGGGGGTTCGGGCGGCACCGCGGTGCATGCCGCGCTCGTGGTGGGGCGCGATCTCGGCCCCGAGCACCTCGTGGTGGTGCTGATCCCCGACTCCGGGCGCGGATACCTCTCGAAGATCTACAACGACGAGTGGATGACCCGCTTCGGGTTCCTGCGCGCCGCGGGGCCGACGGCGGGCGACGTCCTCGACGCGAAGCGTGCGGCGGCCGGTGCCGAGTCGATCCCGGAGCTGGTGATCGTCACCAGGGAGGAGCCCGCGCGACGCGCGTTCTCCCTCATGCGCGACCTCGGGGTGTCGCAGGTCGTGGTGGCGGTCACCGCCGAGCTGCCGCTCGCGGCCAAGGAGGTGAGCGGGACGCTCTCCGAGCTCGAGCTCATGGACCGCGCCTTTCGTGACCCCGGGGTGCTCGACCGTCCCGCGGGTGACGTGATGGAGCCTTCGATGCCCATGGTGGGCATCGGTGAGACCGTCACCGACGTGGTGGAGGCCCTCGACCGCGGGCCGGCGGTCCTGGTGCTCGACGGCGGCCACCCCGTCGGCGTGCTCACCCGCCAGGACGTGCTGTCGTTCCTCGTGCAGCGGACCCCCACGTGACGCGCCCCGGTTTCGAGACCCGCGCGATCCACGCGGGCCAGGATCCCGACCCCGCCACGGGTGCGGTCGTCCCGCCCATCAGCCTCGCGACCACGTTCGCCCAGCGTGACGTGGGGGTCCACGCGGGCTTCGAGTACTCCCGCACGGCCAACCCCACGCGCCGCGCGCTCGAGGAGTGCCTCGCGTCGCTCGAGGGTGCGGCCCACGGGTTCGCGTTCGCGAGCGGCATGGCGGCCGAGGACGCGGTCCTGCGCAGGCTGGCTCCGGGCGCGCACGTGATCATCCCCGACGACGCCTACGGCGGCACCTACCGCCTGGTCGCGCAGGTGCTCGCGCCGGCGGGGATCACGTGGTCCGCGGTGGATCTCACGTCGGAGGACGCGCTCGTGGCCGCGTTCCGCGACGAGACCCGGATCGTGTGGGTCGAGACCCCCACCAACCCGTTGCTCACCGTCGTCGACGTCGGGGCAGTCGCGCGTGTGGCGCACGGGCGCGGCGCGCAGGTGGTGGTCGACAACACGTTCGCCACGCCCTACCTGCAGCAGCCGCTCGCCCTCGGGGCCGACGTCGTGGTCCACTCGAGCACGAAGTACCTGGGGGGTCACTCCGACGTCGTGGGCGGCTTCGTCGCGACCAACGACGCCGACACCGCTGCGCACCTGGGGTTCGTGCAGAACGCGGTGGGCGCGGTGCCGTCGCCCTTCGACTGCTACCTCGTGCTCCGGGGGGTGAAGACGCTGGCCGTGCGCATGGACCGGCACGAGGAGAACGCCCGCGCGGTCGTGGCCATGCTCGCGGAGCACCCGGCGGTGGCCCGCGTGCTGTACCCGGGACTGCCCGTGCACCCGGGTCACGACGTGGCCCGCCGCCAGATGAGCGGGTTCGGCGGGATGGTGAGCTTCGTGGCGGCGGGGGGCGAGGACGCGGCGCTCACGATCGTGGGCGAGACCCGGCTGTTCACGCTGGCGGAGTCGCTCGGCGCGGTCGAGTCGCTCATCGAGCACCCCGCACGCATGACGCACCTCTCGGCGGCGGGCTCACCGCTCGCGGTCGACCCGGGCCTCGTGCGCGTCTCGGTCGGGCTGGAGACCGTGGGCGACCTCGTCGCCGACCTCCGGGCCGCGCTCGACGCGTCGATGGGTACGGGTCGGGGGCCGGGAGCGACCGGATGGCGGGGTGCCCTCCAGCGTCGCCGGCGCCGCGCGTAGACACGGCTTTCGGCGACGGATCTGGTCGTCCTACGACCGAATTCGTCGCCGAAACGAGCGGGGCGGGGCGGGGCGGGGAAGGTGGGTCAGCCGCGCTGGCTGGCGAGGCGGCGCTGCTTGAACTGCGCCTTGATGTAGTCGCGGTTCATGAGCGCGATGAAGTCGATCGAGATCTCCTTCGGGCACGCGGCCTCGCACTCGCCGTGGTTCGTGCAGGACCCGAAGTGCTCCTCCATGGTGTCCACCATGTTGGTGACCCGCTCCCAGCGCTCGGGCTGGCCCTGGGGGAGCAGGTTGAGGTGCATCACCTTCGCGGCCGTGAAGAGGTTCGCCGCGCCGTTGGGGCACGCCGCCACGCAGGCCCCGCACCCGATGCAGGCCGCGGCGTCCATCGCGGTGTCGGCCACCGTCTTGGGGACGAGGATGAGGTTGCCGTCGGGCGCGCTGCCGGTCGGTGCGGTGATGTAGCCGCCGGCCTCGACGATGCGGTCGAACGCGGCCCGGTCGGTCACGAGGTCGCGCACGATCGGGAACGCGGCGGCGCGCCACGGCTCGACCGTGATCTTCGCCCCGTCGGGGAACTTGCGCATGTGGAGCTGGCACGTGGCGGTGCCGAGCTCGGGGCCGTGGGGCCGGCCATTGATCATCATGGAGCACGAGCCGCAGATTCCCTCGCGGCAGTCGTGGTCGAAGGCCACCGGCTCCTCGCCCTTGGCGACGAGACGCTCGTTGAGGACATCGAACAGCTCGAGGAACGACATGTCGGGGCTCACGTCGTCGACCTCGTAGGTCTCGAACCGGCCCGGGGCCTGCGGCCCGGCCTGACGCCACACGGTCAGCGTGACCTTCATCGTGCGCTTCCCTGCCTCTCCGGCCTACTTGTACGAGCGTTGCGCGAGGTGGACGTACTCGAACTCGAGCGCTTCCCGGTGGAGCGTGGGTGCGGCGTGGTCGCCCGTGTGCTCCCACGCGGCGACGTACGCGAAGTCGTCGTCGTCTCGCAGCGCCTCGCCGTCCTCGGTCTGGTGCTCGACGCGGAAGTGGCCGCCGCAGCTCTCCTCGCGGTGCAGCGCGTCACGGCAGAGCAGCTCGCCGAACTCCAGGAAGTCGGCTACGCGGCCGGCCTTCTCGAGCGACTGGTTGAACGTCTCGACGTCGCCGAGCACCCGCACGTCGGCCCAGAACTCGTCGCGCAGCGGGGCGATCTCGCTGATCGCCTTCTCGAGGCTCTCCCGGCTGCGGGCCATGCCGCAGTTGTCCCACATGATCTTGCCGAGCTCGCGGTGGAACCAGTCGACCGAGCGGGAGCCGTTGATCCCGAGGAGCCGGGCGGTGACGTCGCGCACGCCCTGCTCGGCTTCCGTGAAGACCGGGTCGTCGACGGGAACGGGTGCCTGCCCGAGCTGCGGCGCGAGGTAGTCGCCGATGGTGGCCGGGAGGACGAAGTAGCCGTCGGCGAGGCCCTGCATGAGCGCGCTCGCCCCGAGGCGGTTCGCGCCGTGGTCGGAGAAGTTGGCCTCACCGAGCACGTAGAGGCCGGGGAGGTTGCTCATGAGGTTGTAGTCGACCCAGAGCCCGCCCATCGTGTAGTGGACGGCGGGGTAGATGCGCATGGGAACGGCGTACGGGTCCTCACCGGTGATGCGCTCGTACATCTGGAACAGGTTCCCGTAGCGCTCCTCGATCACGTGACGGCCGAGGCGGTGGATGGCGTCACCGAAGTCCAGGTACACCCCGTTCTTCAGCGGCCCGACGCCGCGACCGGCGTCGACCTCGCGCTTCGCGGCGCGTGAGGCGACGTCGCGCGGCACGAGGTTGCCGAATGCCGGGTAGCGCCGCTCGAGGTAGTAGTCGCGCTCGGCCTCGGGGATCTGCGCCGGCGAGCGAGTCTCGTCGAACGCGGCCGGGACCCAGATGCGGCCGTCGTTGCGCAGCGACTCGCTCATGAGCGTGAGCTTCGACTGGAACTCGTCGCTGGCGGGGATGCACGTCGGGTGGATCTGGGTGTAGCACGGGTTGGCCATGAAGGCCCCCTGCTTGTGTGCCCGCCAGATCGCGGTGACGTTGCTCGCCTTCGCGTTCGTGGACAGGAAGAACACGTTCCCGTAGCCGCCGGTCGCGAGCACCACGGCGTGGGCCGCGTGCGAGGTGATCGCCCCGGTGATCAGGTTGCGCACGACGATCCCGACCGCCCGCCCGTCCTTCACCACGAGGTCGAGCATCTCGCTGCGGTGGTGCAAGGTGACGTTGCCGAGGTGGATCTGGTTCGCGAGGGCCTGGTAGGCGCCCAGGAGGAGCTGCTGGCCGGTCTGGCCGCGCGCGTAGAACGTTCGCGACACCTGCGCCCCGCCGAACGAGCGGTTGTCGAGCAGCCCGCCGTACTCGCGCGCGAACGGCACACCCTGGGCGACGCACTGGTCGATGATGTCGACGCTCACCTGCGCGAGCCGGTAGACGTTGGCCTCCCGGGAGCGGTAGTCGCCGCCCTTCACCGTGTCGTAGAACAGGCGGTGCACCGAGTCGCCGTCGTTGCGGTAGTTCTTCGCGGCGTTGATGCCGCCCTGCGCGGCGATGCTGTGCGCGCGGCGCGGCGAGTCGTGGAAGGTGTGCACCTCGACCTGGTAGCCGAGCTCGGCGAGGCTCGCGGCGGCCGACGCGCCCGCGAGGCCCGTCCCCACGACGATGATCGTGAACCGCCGCTTGTTGGCGGGGTTCACGAGCTTCACGTCGAACTTGTGGTTGTCCCACTTGTCGGTGATCGGACCCTCGGGGATCCGGGCGTCGAGCGCGGCCATCACCCCACCACCCCGGTGACGATGAGCAGAGGCATGCTCACGTTGCCGACCGTGATCAAGGTGGCGAAACCGATCGCGAAGTAGCGGCGCCAGTCGTTGAACCGGTTGTTGTTCCAGCCGAGGCTCTGGAACATGCTCCAGCCCCCGTGGTAGAGGTGGATGCCGAGCGCGATGTTGGCGAGGATGTACACGATCGCGACGGGCACGCGCTCGAAGCTCGCGATCATGTTGTCGTACACCTGACCGCGCACGAAGTCGGGGTTGGTGGTGCCCCAGGTCAGGTCGAGCAGGTGGAAGACGAGGAACAGCGCGACGATCACCCCCGTCCAGCGCATCGTGCGGCTCGCGAAGTTCGCGGCGGCGTAGTCGCGGGGCGACTGGTAGCGAACGGGCCGTGCCTTGTGGTTCATGCGGGTGAGCTGCGCGGCCGAGATGATGTGCACCGCGAACGCCGCGATCAAGCCGATGCGCATGAGCCACAGGAGCACGGTTCGGGGCAGGGCCGGCTCGCCGAGCTCGCGGAGCCACTCGGCGTAGTGGTTGAGCTCGTCCTCGCCCAGGTACACCTTGAGGTTGCCGATCATGTGGGCGATCACGAAGCCCATCAACATGATCCCGGTGATCGCCATCAGCCACTTCTTGGCGATGGCCGACCGGTAGAAGGTGACGATGAACGGTGGGGTGCGCTTCGGCCGTGCGCTCTCCACGGCAGGCCGTTCGAGGGGCGCCTTCGGAGCGTCGTCGACCTTGGTCATGCCAACTCCAACTCGGATCTCTCCTCACGGGTGGAACTCGACGGCACGCTAGCCCCGAGCCCCGCCCGAGCCCATATCCGGCGCGGGGTAGCGTGCGGGCCATGAGCGAGCGACGCGAGCGGGAACGATGAGCCGGCCCGGGACCCTCGGCGAGCTGCGCTCGACCGGCTGGGTGTCACGCCCGGTCAAGCAGGAGATCCGCGAGAACGCCATCGCGAGGATCGCCGCGGGCGAGCCGGTCGTGGAGGGAGTGGTCGGCTACGAGGAGACCGTGCTCCCGCAGCTCGAGAACGCGCTCCTCGCGGCGCACGACGTGATCCTCCTCGGTGAGCGGGGCCAGGCCAAGACCCGCATGATCCGCTCGCTGGTGGGCCTGCTCGACGAGTGGATGCCGGTGGTGGGGGGGAGCGAGATCAACGACGACCCGTACGCGCCGACGTCGCACCACGCGAAGGTGCTCATCGCCGAGCGCGGCGACGAGACGCCGATCGAGTGGGTCCACCGCGACCGGCGGTTCTCCGAGAAGCTCGCCACGCCCGACACGTCGATCGCCGATCTCATCGGCGAGGTCGACCCGATCAAGGTCGCCGAGGGCCGGTACCTGTCGGACGAGCTCACGATCCACTACGGGCTCGTCCCGCGCACGAACCGGGGCATCTTCGCCATCAACGAGCTCCCCGACCTCGCGGAGCGGATCCAGGTGGGTCTGCTCAACGTGCTCGAGGAGCGTGACGTCCAGATCCGGGGCTACAAGATCCGGTTGCCCCTCGACCTCGTGCTGATGGCCACCGCCAACCCCGAGGACTACACCAACCGGGGTCGGATCATCACGCCGCTCAAGGATCGGTTCGGTGCGCAGATCCGCACGCACTACCCGCTCGACGTCGAGCTGGAGATGGACGTCATCGAGCAGGAGGCGCGGCCCGTGGAGGCGAGCGGCTTGCCGGCGCGCGTGCCCGAGTTCATGACCGAGGTGGTGGCCGCCGTGAGCCAGCACGCTCGGAGGTCCCCGCACATCAACCAGCGCTCCGGCGTCTCGGTCCGCATGTCGATCGCGAACTACGAGACCATGGTGGCGAACGCGACGCGCCGAGCCCTGCGCAACGGTGAGGGCGAGGTGGTGCCGCGCGTGAGCGACCTCGAGGCCCTCGTGCCGAGCACCGCCGGCAAGGTGGAGTTCGAGACCGTCGACGACGGACGCGAGGAGCAGATCCTCGACCGCATCGTGAAAGCCGCGGTGCTCGAGACGTTCCGCACGCAGTGCCGGCCCGAGTCGCTGGTCGATCTGGTGCACGCCTTCGACGACGGCCTCGTCGTGCACACCGGACCCGACGTCCCCGCCGCCGAGTACGCGTCGGTGCTCGCCGACCTGCCCGCGCTCCACGCCACGCTCGCCGACCTCGAGGTCGGGGAGACGCCGGCGGCGGTCGCGTCGGCGGTCGAGTTCGTGCTCGAGGGCCTGCACCTCTCGAAGCGCCTGAACAAGGATGCCGTCGGCGCCCGCGCCACGTACCGGGCCCGCAGCTCGGGCTAGCGGGGTGTCGGCGTAGTGGGGGACCGGTTCGAGCCCGACCGGTTCGAGCCCGACCGGTTCGAGCCCGACCGGTTCGCCGAGGGCGTCACCGCCACCGGGCACGCGGGGGCGGCGCCGTGAGCGGGGCCCCCGATCCGGTGGTGCACGCGGCCCCGCGGTTCCTGCCCGCCGACGTCCGCGCCGGCTGGCGCCAGCTCCAATCCTCCCCACCGCGTGCGCCGGTGGATCGAGGAGTGCTCTCCGCTCTGCCCGACCCGATCCGTCGATGGGTCCGCCACACCATCGGAGCGCGAGAGCACGTGCCGAGCGTCGTCAGGCTCGACATGCACGGTGCGATCAAGCTCGGTCGTTGGCAGCCGTTCTCCGCGCAACAGGTGCTCACCGAGCGGGGGTTCATCTGGGCGGCCACTGCCGGCCGCTTCCCGCTGCGCATCAGTGGCTACGACCGGTACACGGCCGGGACCGGACAGATGCGCTGGAAGCTCTTCGGCGTCCTCCCGGTGATGGCCGCCGCGGGGCCCGACATCGACCGCAGCGCCGCCGCCCGTCATGCCGGGGAGACCATGGTGCTCCCGGGCGGCGCGCTCGCCGACACCGTCGAGTGGCAGCCCGGCGACCACCACCACGCCACCGCCACCGTCACCGACGGGTGGTACACCCACCACGTGACGGTCGAGATCGACGATCACGGCGCGTTGCGGTCGGTGACGCTGCCCCGCTGGGGCAACCCCGACAAGGGCCCGTACGCGGAGCACACCTTCGGCGTGGAGCTCGGTGAGGAGCGCCCCTTCGACGGCTACCTGATGCCGACGCGCTGGCGGGCGGGCTGGTGGTTCGGTGAGGACCGATGGAGCGAGGGCGAGTTCTTCCGCGCCACCATCGACGCCGCGACCCTCGCCTGAGATCGAGCGCGCTCACCGCGAGCGCGACGAAGCCGGGCTAGAAGCCGCCGCCCTCGCGGTCGAAGACCCCGCAGCCCTGGTTCCAGTAGCGGTTCACGCTGTCCACCGCGCGCTTCACGCGGGGGTCGTCGAGGAGCCGCTCGCGCTCGCGCTCGGTTGGCGCGCCCTGCACCTCGCGCAACGCCGCGAGGAAGCGATCCGTGTCGGGGCGGATTCGGCGGGGTGCCGTGGCGACCAGGTCCTCGACGTAGCGGATCTGGCGATCGATGTCGCGCTTGTACGCGGCCGCCTGGCGGTCGAGCTCCTTCTCGTACCGCTCCGCAGCCCGACAGAAGGCCCGTGGGGCCCGCGGCACGTCGGACGGCGACTGGCGGCCGAGCCACATCAGCCAGCCCACGAGGACCACGACGACGATGCCGCCCGCCCACCACCAACGCCGGGCTCGACGCCGGGACGCGGCGTCGGCGGTGTCAGCGGTGTCGGCGGTGTCGGCGGTGTCGGCGGTGTCGAGCTCCCCGGGTGCCGGGTTCGGGCGGCGGGTCATCGTGGGCATTGTCGCGGCACCCGGGGTGAATCCGGCAACCGCCCCGTGGCCCTCTACCATCGTGGGATTCCGTCACCCGCACGCCCTGGGCGCACGCCCCGGGGCGCGGTGGCCGGGACCTCCGCACCCCCGTCGGTGGGCCCGGTCGACACGAGGAGCGAGGCGCTTGTCCACAGCCACGGACGACCGACGCCGGGTTGCGGCGTCTCCCCAGCCGAGCGGCACGGCGAGCGGGCGCTCCCGAGCGGCGGCCCGGCGCGACGCGAAGCGCGCCCGGAAGCGCCGGCGGGTGGTGCTCATCAGCACGCTCGTGGTCGTGGCCCTCGTCCTCGTGCCCCTCGGCCTGTCGTACGTCAACGCGCTGACGGAGGGCGGCAGCACCGAGTCGATGGGTCAGCGCACCGTGCAGTGGGTGCGCCACAACGGCGGCAACGGGATCGTGAACACCGTCGAGCGCTGGTACTACACCACGATCGGCGCCCCGAAGAAGGGCGGGCGACCCGACAAGGTCACCGCGATCGGGGTGCGTGACCAGGCCACGCCGAAGCAGACCACCGCCACGACGGTGCCGCTGCGCGCGATCAGCACGCCGCCGCCCACCACGCCGGTCCCGACCCCGGCGCCGGTGCCGGAGCCCGGTGAGGGAGTGTGGGTGCCGTCGGGGCGTCTCGTCGACGGCCAGCCGGCCGTGTACTCGACGTGGGTGCGTCCCGACGCGGTGCGCACGTCCTACATCGTGACGCTGATGTGGATGGACCCGCAGCTGCTGAAGTTCGTCTACGTGCCCGGCACGAAGCAGCCCGGCGGCGGTCCGAACCCGTGGGGCTCGATGATCCCGGTCGATCAGCGGGGCGCGCTCGTGTCGGCGTTCAACTCGGGGTTCCAGATGATCCACGCCCGGGGTGGGGCGTACGTGAACGGCGAGATGGTGGTGCCGCTGCGCGACGGCGGGGCGACGCTGGTGGTGAAGAGCGACGGCAGTGCCAACGTCGGGGTGTGGGGCCGCGACTTCCAGCTGGGCCCCGACATCGTGGCGGCACGACAGAACCTCGAGCTCCTCGTCGACAACGGTCAGCTCAACCCGGAGCTGCGGGAGAGCGACACCACGGTGTTCGGCGCGACCGTGGGCAACAACGTGTACGTGTGGCGCTCGGGGATCGGGGTGCTGCCGACAGGCGGCCTCGTCTACGCGGCCGGGCCCGCCCAGAGCGTGCTCTCGCTGGCCAAGACGCTGCAGGCCGCCGGTGCCGTCCGGGCGCTGGAGCTCGACATCAACCACGACTGGACCACCGCGTACCTGTTCTCGGCGCCCGATCCCGCGAACCCGACGAACGTCGTGGGCGAGAAGCTCCACCCCGACATGTCGCGTGACGGCACCCGCTACCTCACGCCCGGAGTGGTCGACTTCTTCGCCACGTTCGCCGATCCGCAGTTCCCCACCCCGACGACCACGACGACCACGACGACGACCACCCCGCCCAAGCGGTCGCGGAAGTAGGCGGCGCCGAGTCGCGGGGCCGCTCGGGGATCGGCGCTCGGTGCCCGAGGCTCAGGCGCGCTTGCGCCGGACCCGGCGGAGGTAGTCGAGCGCGATCTTCGTGAAGCCGCGCGACAAGACGTCGTCGAGCGCGTCGACCATGGTGTCGACGTCTTCACGCGTGACGATCAGCGGTGGCTCGAGCCGGATCACGTTGCGGTTGTACTCCGTGAACGCCACCAGCACCCCGTGGTCCTCGAGCAGCAGCGC
>BTUT01000070.1:6102-10462 GCA_045862935.1 Acidimicrobiia bacterium | reverse complement strand
GGCGACGAGCTGCTCGCCCGGGAGCGTCCGCAAGGCTCGTACACCCGCCAGGTGATGCTCGGCGACTCGCTCGATCCCGACCGGCTCGAGGCGCACTACGAGCACGGCGTGCTGCGCCTCTCGGTCCCGGTCGCCGAGCAGGCCAAGCCCCGGCGCGTGTCGATCAAGAGCGCCCGCGACTCCGAGGCGGTCGACGTCTCGTAGCCCGGACGGTCGCCGAGGGTGCGTGCGTGCCGCGGGCCTCGGGGTCCGCGGCACGCGCACGCTCGCTACGCTCCGGGGCGTGGCGATCGAGAAACCGCTGACCCCCCACCCGATCGAGGAGCGCCTCGAGCACCTCGCCGCGATGCGTGAGGAGGCCCTCCACGCGGGGAGCGCGTCGGCGGTGGAGCGCCAGCACGCGCGCGGCAAGCTCACCGCACGTGAGCGGCTCGAGAAGCTGCTCGACCCCGGCTCGTTCGTCGAGCTCGACATGCTCGCCCGGCACCGCGCCCACGGCTTCGGCATCGAGGACACCCGCCCCCTCACCGACGGCGTGGTCACCGGCTGGGGGGCGATCGACGGGCGCAAGGTGTTCGTGTTCGCCCAGGACTTCACGGTCTTCGGCGGCGCGCTCGGCGAGGTGTTCGCCGAGAAGATCCACAAGGTGATGGACCTCGCGGAGTCGGTGGGCGCGCCGATGATCGGGCTCAACGACGGTGCCGGTGCGCGCATCCAGGAGGGCGTCGTCTCGCTCGACGCGTACGGCGGCATCTTCCACCGCAACGTGAAGGCGTCGGGTGTCATCCCCCAGATCAGCGTGATCATGGGTCCGTGCGCCGGCGGCGCCGTCTACTCCCCGGCGATGACCGACTTCGTCTTCATGGTGAAGGGCACGTCGCACATGTTCATCACCGGGCCCGACGTCGTGAAGACGGTCACCGGCGAGGACGTCACCCAGGAGGAGCTCGGCGGCGCGATGACCCACGCGTCGAAGTCGGGCGTGGCGACCTTCGTCGCCGAGGACGAGGAGTCCTGCATCGAGCAGGTGCGGTACCTGCTCTCCTTCCTGCCCCAGAACAACCTCGAGGACCCGCCCTACTTCGAGCCCGCCGACGACCCGGAACGGCGCTGCGACGACATCGTGTCGCTCATCCCGGACTCGCCGAACCAGCCCTACGACATCAAGGCGGTGATCGCCCAGGTCGTCGACGACGGGGACTTCTTCGAGGTCCACCCGTTCTGGGCCATGAACATCGTGTGCGGCTTCGCGCGGATCGACGGGCACGTGGTCGGCGTCGTGGGCAACCAGCCCCAGGTGCTGGCCGGCACGCTCGACATCGACGCATCGGAGAAGGCCGCTCGCTTCGTGCGGACCTGCGACGCGTTCAACGTGCCGTTGGTGACGTTCGTCGACGTGCCCGGCTTCCTGCCGGGAACCGACCAGGAGTACGGCGGCATCATCCGCCACGGCGCGAAGCTGCTCTACGCGTACTGCGAGTCGACGGTCCCGCGGGTGCAGGTGATCACCCGCAAGGCGTACGGCGGCGCGTACGTGGTCATGAACTCGAAGTCGATCGGCGCGGATCTCGCGTTCGCGTGGCCGTCGGCCGAGGTCGCCGTCATGGGCCCTCAGGGCGCGGTCAACATCATCTTCCGCAAGGAGATCGAGACGGCCGCCGATTCGGAGGCGCGCCGCACCGAGCTCATCGACGAGTACACGGAGCGGTTCGCGAACCCGTACATCGCCGCGGAGCGGGGCTACGTCGACGACGTGATCGACCCGCGTGACACCCGCCGAGTGCTCGTGCGGGCGCTCGGGATGCTGCGCACCAAGCGAGAGCAGCTCCCGCAGCGCAAGCACGGCAACATGCCGCTGTAGGAGCGGGGATGTCCCGACCCGTGCTGCGCGTCGTGAGCGCCGATGCCACCGACGAGGAGGTGGCGGCGATCGTCGCCGCGGTGACCGCGCTCACGGCGCGGCCGGCCGCGGCGGCACCGGGTGACGACACGCTCCACGAGTGGGTGCGCAGCGCGCGTCTCTCGGCGCACCGGTCCGGGCTCCGGCGCGGCCCGTGGCGCCTCTCCGGCCGGATCGGCCGGCGGTCGCGCGCCTAGGCCGCGGCGTGGGCCGTCCACCCCGATCGACCGTCCAGGACGCGGAGCTCTTCAGCGTCGGGCCCGACGAGGCCGTGGTGACGTTCACCTCGGAGCCCGGTGCCGAGGTGGTCACGTCGGTGGGTGGGCACGAGGTGCGCACGGTCGGACCACGTCACGTGGTGCGGGTGGTGGGCCTCGCGCCGGGGACGGAGCACGACCTCGCGGTGGAGGGGGTGGCCTCGAGCGCGGCGCTGCCCGCGACCTTCACCACGCTCGAGCGGCCGCCGGGGAGGCTCGTCGCCACGGTCGCGACCGCCAACGACGTGCACTTCGGTGAGATCGAGTGTGGACATCTCGGCCCGCCCCACGAGGACATCGGCCCGTTCTTCGCGGCCCCGCCGGGGGCCCGGCCCTACCCGGAGACCATGAACGCCGCGGTGATCGGCGAGATGATCGCGCTCGACCCCCAGGCCGTGGTGGTGAAGGGGGACCTCACCGATCGCGGCACCGAGGAGGAGCTGGCCGCGTTCCTCGGCGCGTACGGCGTGCTCGGCGAACGGCTCGCCTTCGTGCGCGGCAACCACGACGCGATGGTCGATCCGGCCATGGCGATCGAAGGCTCGCCGTACACCGTGGAGCTCGGCGGGCTGACGCTGGCCGTGGTCGACACCGTCGATCCCGGCCGTGCGGGCGGCAGGCTCGGCGCCGATCAGGTGCAGTGGCTCGACGACGTGGCCGCCGAGACGTCGGGGCCGGTGCTCGTGTTCGGCCATCACGACCTCTGGCCGCTCCACGCGCCCACCCGACCCGATGACTACTTCGGCATCCGGCCCGACGACAGCGAGGCGCTCGCCGCGGTGGTCGCTCGGCGCGAGAACATCGCGGGCTACTTCGCGGGTCACACGCACGGCAACCGTGTGCGACGGTTCGCGTCCGCGCGCGGGGTGCCGTTCGTCGAGGTGGCGTGCACGAAGGACTACCCGGGCGCCTGGGCCGAGTACCGGGTGTACGAGGGCGGCTACACGCAGGTGGTGCGCCGGGTCACGGCGCCGGAGGCGTTCGACTGGGCCGAGACCACCCGGGCGATGTTCCTCGGGGTCTACGGCGAGCTCGCGCGCGGCCTGCTCGAGCACCGCTGCTTCACCCAGCGCTTCTGACGGGCGCGCCGGCGACGCGACGCGTCCCGGGGAGGCTCGGTGTAGAGAAGCACCCGGCTCTGCCCCAGGCCGGGCGGCCCCAACGGCCTCCTCGGGACGCGAAGGCCCGTATTCTCCACCATCCGAGCCCGGTTTTCCACTCTCCTCCGCCGCGTGTCCACCGCGTCGCGGACCCCGTCCCCAGATCCTCCACAGCCACCTGTGGAGAACACGGGATCAGGTGGGCCGGATCTCGCCCGAGGCCGTGGCGACGCGGCTGGTGCCGGCGCTCCGGGCGTCGAGGAGGGCCGCCCCGGCGCGGGCGACGAGCTCGGCCGCGTCGAGGGCGTGGGTGGGATAGCTGGCGATCCCGGCGGAGACGGTGATCCCGACGTCGCCCGTCGCGATGCGCAGGCCGGCCTGCACCCGTTCCACGGCGAGGCGGGCGCCCTCCTCGGTGGTGTCGTCGAGGGCGGCGATCACGACCACGTCGCCGACCCGGCACGCGCAGTCGGCCTCGCGCAGCGTCTCGCGGATGACCCGGCCGAGGCAGCGCATCGCGACGTCGATGGCCGGCGGGTCGGACCCACGGACGCCGTCGGCCTCGAGCGCGACGACCGCGACCGGGTGGAGCCGGCGGCGCGCGCCGGCGACTCGCTGCTGGATGAGCACGGCGACGAACCGCTCGTCGAGGAGCCCCGAGACCGGGTCGACGGCGTCGCTCGACAGCCCTTCGACGCCTCCTCCGGGAGCGCGGCTCGTGCCGTCCGCACCGTCCGCGTCGGGCTGCGGATGGCCCGACGCGCCGTCCGCGAGCCACCGGGTGAGGAGGTCGAGCTCCTGGTGGGCGTGGTCGCGTGCCCGCTCCGCCCGGCGCAGCGCGAGCTCGGAGCGCACGCGGCGCCGGCGTTCGACGAGATACGCCGATCCGCCCGCGACCGCGGCCGTGAGCCCCACGGCGACGAGGATGATGGCCGTGGTGCACACGTCCTCGTCGTCCCGGGTGGACCCGCCGCGCTCGTCGCGCCACGTCGATGGGCGATCGCCAGATCGGCGAGATCACCGATGATCGACGAGACCTCGTAGTCCTTCGGCGTGTAGCACCGGGCCACGCCCGCGGCCGTGAGCCGAACCTGGTCGCCGGG
>BTUT01000070.1:4102-6092 GCA_045862935.1 Acidimicrobiia bacterium | reverse complement strand
ATGAACGCCTCTCCGACGAGAAAGGCGTCGACCCCCGCGTCGCGCACGAGGCGCACGGTCTCCGGGACGAGCTCGAGGTGCGAGCCCGAGAGGATCGAGAGGCCGATCACGTCCACGTCCTCGTCGCGCGCGGCGGCCGCGATCTGGCCGGGGGTGAGCCGGATGCCCTGGTACACCACCTCGAAGCCGGCATCCCGGGCGGCGAGCGCGATCTGCTCGGCGCCGTTCGAGTGGCCGTCGAGCCCCGGCTTGCCGACGAGCAGGCGAGCCGGACCACCGAGCTCGGCGGCCGCCGCCCGCATCCGGTCGGCCACCGCCGACAGACCCCCGGGGTCCCGGGCAGGTGCGGTGCCCACCCCGGTCGGCCCGCGGTACTCACCGAACACGTCGCGCAGCACTCCCGCCCACTCGCCGACGGTGCCCCCCGCGCGGGCGAGCTCGATGCTCGCCGGCACCACGTTCGTGTCGTGCCCGGCCGCGTGCCGCAGCGCGTCGAGGGCTCGGGCCACCGTCCCGGCGTCGCGGCCCGCTCGCCAGGATGCGAGGTGCTCGCGCTGCTCCGCCTCGGCCTGCGGATCGACCACGAGGACGTTCGCTTCGCCGTCGAGGGTTCGCACCAGGGGTGAATCGGCACTCTCCGTGAAGCAGTTGACCCCGACCACGCGAATCTCGCCGGACTCGATGCGGCGCACCCGCTCCGCGAGGCTGCGGACCAGCCGTCCCTTCATGGCGTCGATCATCGAGAACGCGCCGCCGCCGTCGAGGACCCAGGCGAGCTCGGCGTCGGCGGCCTCCTCGAGCTCGCGCGTCCGGGCCTCGACGACCTTCGACCCCTCGAAGAGGTCGGGGTACTCGAGGAGGTCGGTCTCCATGGCCAGCACCTGCTGGATCCTCAGCGACCACTGCTGGTCCCACGGGCGGGGAAGGCCGAGCGCCTCGTTCCACGCCGGGAGCTGCACGGCCCGGGCGCGCGCGTCCCGCGAGAGGGTCACCGCGAGGGTCTCGAGCACGATCCGCTGGACGTTGTTCTCCGGTTGGGCCTCGGTGAGCCCGAGGGAGTTCACCTGCACGCCGTAGCGGAAGCGCCGCAGCCGCTCGTCGGTCACGCCGTAGCGGTCGAGGCACACGCGGTCCCACAGGCGGCCGAACGCGCGCAGCTTGCACGTCTCCTCCACGAACCGCAGCCCCGCGTTCACGAAGAACGAGATCCGGCCCACCACCGCGGGGAGCTCGTCCTCGCTCACCTGTCCGGAGTCGCGCACCGCGTCGAGCACACCGATCGCCGTGGCGAGCGCGTAGGCGATCTCCTGGACCGGGGTCGCCCCGGCCTCCTGGAGGTGGTACGAGCAGACGTTGATCGGGTTCCAGCGCGGCACGTGACGCACCGTGTGGCACACGAGGTCCACGGTGAGCCGCCGCGACGGCTCGGGCCCGAAGATGTACGTCCCGCGGCTGAGGTACTCCTTCACGATGTCGTTCTGCGTGGTACCCGAGAGCCGCGCGGGATCGGCGCCCTGCTCGTCGGCGAGCGCGAGGTACATGGCGAGCAGCCACACCGCGGTGGCGTTGATCGTCATCGACGTGTTCATGTCCTCGAGCGGGATGCCCTCGAAGAGCGTCCGCATCTCGCCGAGGTGGGGCACCGGCACCCCGACCTTGCCGACCTCGCCTCGCGCCAGGGGATGATCGGGGTCGTAGCCGGTCTGGGTCGGGAGGTCGAACGCCACCGAGAGGCCGGTCTGACCGCGGGCCAGGTTCGTGCGGTAGAGCTCGTTCGACGCCCGGGCCGACGAGTGCCCCGAGTAGGTGCGCATCACCCAGGGCCGGTCCGGGCTCGGCAGGGTGGCGCTCATGCTCTCCGCTCCTGGCGGCTGCGCCGCCGGGCCGCTCGGGCCCCGCTCGCGGCTCGCTGGGGTGCCCGGCTCGCGGGACGCTCGCTCATGCTCTCCGCTCCTGGCGGCTGCGCCGCCGGGCCGCTCGGGCCCCGCTC
>BTUT01000070.1:0-4002 GCA_045862935.1 Acidimicrobiia bacterium | reverse complement strand
GCGGCTCGCTCGCTCATTGCTCCTCCCCGGTGGCCGGCGAGGCCCGCCGGCTACTTGCGGTGGTAGTCGTAGAACCCCTCGCCCGTCTTGCGACCGAGGCGCTCGGCGCTCACCATGCGGCGCAGCAGAGGAGCAGGAGCGTAGTTCGGGTCCTTGAACTCCTCGTACAGCGCCTCGAGGATCGCGAGGCTGGTGTCGAGCCCGACGAGGTCGAGGAGCTCGAGCGGGCCCATCGGGAAGTTGCAGCCGCCCTTCATCGCGGCGTCGATGTCGTCTCGGGTGGCGACGCCGGCGTCGAGCATCCTCGCCGCGTTGTTGAGGTAGGGGAAGAGGAGCGCGTTCACGATGAAGCCCGCCTGGTCGCGCACGTCGACCACGGTCTTGCCGCAGGCGCGCGCGAACTCCCGCGCCGCGGTGAGCGTGTCCTCCGAGGTCGTGAGCGCGCGGACGATCTCCACGAGCGGCATCGCCGGAGCCGGGTTGAAGAAGTGCACCCCGCAGACGCGGTCGGGGCGCCCGGTCTCCATGGCCATCTCGATCACCGGGAGCGTCGACGTGTTGGTGGCGAGGATGGTCGTGTCCTTGCAGACTCGATCGAGCTCGTTGAACAGGTGCTTCTTCGTGGGGAGGTCTTCCACGATCGACTCGAGCACGAGGTCGCACCCCGCGAGCTCGGCGAGGTCGGTGACCGCCCGCACCCGACCGAGCACTGCATCCCGCGCGTCGTCGTCGAGCTTGCCCCGCTCCACCTGCTTGGCGAGCGACTTCTCGAGGCCCGCGAGCATGCCGTCGGCACCGGCCTGGGTCCGGCTGCGCAGCACCACCGAGCAGCCGGCCTTCGCGGCGACCTCGGCCACACCCGATCCCATGATCCCGGATCCGACGATCCCGATCTGCTCGACGGCCATGGTGGTGCTCCTCGCTTCGGTCGATGGACGGTCGGTGGAGAGGTCGGTGGAGAGGTTGACGGAAGGTGCGCAGGCTACTCACCGGTAGGTTCGGTCTGCGCAGCGCCGATATCCTCCAGGCGTGTCCATTCGAACCCGCGTGTTCGCGGCGGTCTACGACCCGCTCATGCGTCCGTCCGAGAAGGGCGCGCTCGGCCGGCTCCGTGACGACGTCATCGGTCGGGCCCGCGGCTCGGTCCTCGAGATCGGTGCCGGCACGGGCATGAACCTCGCCCGGTACCACGACGTCGAGCGAGTGGTGGCGGCCGAGCCCGAGGAGCCCATGCGGCGGCGCTTGCTCCGCAAGGTGGGAGGCGCGCGGGTGCCGGTGGAGGTGGTCGACGCCCCGGCCGAGACGCTGCCGTTCGCCGACGGCGAGTTCGACACCGTGGTCTCGACGCTCGTGCTCTGCTCGGTCGACGACCCGGCGGCGTCGTTGCGCGAGGTCCGGCGGGTCCTCGCGCCCGGCGGACGCTTCGTGTTCCTCGAGCACGGTGGCGGCGACGGCAAGCGCGCCGAGTGGCAGCGCCGGCTCGACGGGATCTGGGCCGCGGTGAACGCGGGCTGTCACCTCACCCGCAACGTCGCCGACCTGCTGCCGGCGGCCGGCCTGCAACCCGAGGAGATCCGCGTGGTCGAGCCGCGACCGGTCCCACCCATCATCTTGCCCTTCCGCATCGGCACCGCGGTCGCCGCGTGATGGCCGCGACGCGTCGCGGCGGGACGCTCGCTCTCGTCGGCGGGGGTGAGTGGCGCGACGGCTGCCGGGAGCTCGACGCGGAGCTGATCGCGGCGTCGGCGGCGAAGGAGGTCGTGGTGATCCCGGCCGCCGCGGCCTACGAGCGCCCCGACCGGATCGCGGGGCAGGCGTCGGCGTACTTCGAGTCGCTGGGCGTCAAGGCCCGCACGCTGCCCGTGCTGCATCGCTCCGAGGCCGATGACCCCGAGATGGCCGAGGTCGTGCGCCGGGCGAAGCTCGTCTACCTCAGCGACGGGTCGCCGCTGCACCTGCGATCGGTGCTGAAGGGCTCCCCGCTGTTCGACGCGGTGCTCGCCGCCTACCACGGGGGCGCGTCCTTCGCCGCGTCGGGCGCGGGTGCGACGCTCGTCGGCGACCCGATGGTAGACCCGCGTGGCGGCGCGTACACGGTCGGGCTCGGGGTGGTGCCCAACCTCGCGGTGTTCCCCTACCACGGCACGGCGGCCGACCACATGCGCGACCGGTCGATCGACCTGCTGCCGCCGTCGGCCACCCTCGTGGGCATCGACGAGGAGACCGCCCTCGTGCGCGACCGGACCGGCTCGTGGCGGGTCGCGGGCGCGGGCGGAGTGCACGTCTACGAGGGCCGCACCACCCGCGAGTACGCCGCGGGCGATGCCGTGCCCGGCCTGCCCTGAGCGCGGCGCCGGTCAGGACTCGGTGATCGTGACCTTCGTCATGGCGACGTCCTTGGTCGGCTTGCCGTCGCCGCTCGCGGGCGCGAAGCCCATGATGGTCTGCGCGACCTCGATGCCCGAGCTCACCTTGCCGATGTAGCCGTACTGCTTCGGCAGCGTGGTGACGTTGGGTCCGGTGCCGATGAAGAACTGCGATCCCGCGGTTCCCGCCGGCTCGTTCGCGCTCTTGGCCCACGCCACCGTGCCGATCTCGTAGGGGGTCTGGGGGAGCTCGGCCGCCACCGTGTACCCGGGGCCACCGGCCGTGGTGTTGTCGGGCGAGCCGGTCTGGATGACGAAGTCCTTGGCCGCCCGGTTGAACAGCAGCCCGTCGTAGAAGCCCTGGCGCGCGAGCGACACGAAGTTGTTCACCGACTTCGGCGCGTTCTCGGCGTCGAGCGCGATCTCGATCGTGCCCTCGGTGGTCTCGATGGCCGCCGTGTAGGTCTTCGTCTTGTCGATCGTCATCTCCGGCGCGCCCGCGGACTGACCCGACTGGTCGGCCTGGTCGGCCTTCGCGCTGCTTGCGTCGTCGTCGGAGTCGTTGCGCAGCGCGAGGAACGCGAAGATGAGCGCGATGGGCACCAGGATGATGAGGAAGCCCCGCACCCCCTTCCAGAACTTGCGGCGCTTCTCGAGCGCGGCCTCGTACTCGAGCCGGGCCTGGCGGTTCTGACGCTGACGTTCTCGCTTGGCTGCCTTCGACACGGCGGGGCAGTCTAAACGGGCGGGACCCCCGCAAACCCCCGCTGGTACCGTCGTCTTCCGTGGGTCTCGTGGTCCAGAAGTACGGCGGCACGTCCGTCGCCGACCCGGCGCGCATCCGGGCGGTCGCCGAGCACATCGTCGCGACCCGCCGAGCCGGCCACGACGTGGTGGTCGTGGTCTCGGCGATGGGCAAGACCACCGATGACCTCGTGGCCCTCGCGCACGAGATCTCGGCGACGCCCGCCGAGCGGGAGATGGACATGCTGCTCACGGCGGGGGAGCGCATCTCCATGGCCCTGCTGTGCATGGCGATCATCGAGGAGGGCGAGCCGGCGGTGTCGTTCACCGGCTCGCAGGCCGGGATCGTCACCGACACCACCCACACGAAGGCCAAGATCCTCGACGTGCGGGCCGATCGCCTGCGCGCGGCGCTCGACGGTGGGAACGTCGCGGTCGTCGCCGGCTTTCAAGGCGTGTCGACCGACGCCGACGTGACGACCCTCGGTCGAGGTGGGTCCGACACCACCGCGGTCGCCCTGGCCGCGGCGCTCGGCGCCGACGTCTGCGAGATCTACACCGACGTCACCGGGGTGTTCACCGCCGATCCGCGCGTGGTCGCCGGCGCCCGCCGTCTGGCCCGCGTCTCCTACGACGAGATGCTCGAGATGGCGGCTACGGGCGGTCGCGTCCTCGCGCTGCGCTCGGTCGAGTTCGCCCGCAACTACGGCGTGCGCGTGCACGTTCGTTCGAGCTTCACCTGGGAGCCGGGCACGTGGGTCGTGCCCGACGAGGAGCTGGAAGTGGAAGGCATGGAGCAAGCCGTCATCTCGGGAGTCACCCACGACACGTCGGAGGCCAAGATCACGATCGCGCACGTGCCGGACCGCCCCGGGGTCGCGGCGCGTCTGTT
>BTUT01000069.1:0-10469 GCA_045862935.1 Acidimicrobiia bacterium | reverse complement strand
CGGCCTGCCTCACCGGCGTGTACCCCGTGCCCGTCCCCCAGGCCGACACCAAGCATGTGCTCGAGGACGCGCCGGTCGACCCTGTTCACTCCACACGCACCGGTGACACCACCGGTGACCGCCCCGACGGCGCCACGCCGCTCGCAGCCCCGAGCCCGGGCCGCGACGCGTGAAGCTCGGCCGCGACCGCGACCGCACCGGTGTCCCGGGCCGCGAGCCGGGCCGCGAGCCGCTCACGTACGCGAGCTCCGGGGTCGACATCGCCGCGGGCGAGACCGCGGTCGAGCGCATCAAGGATCACGTGCGGTCGACCTTCCGCCCCGAGGTGGTGGGCGACATCGGCGGCTTCGGCGGGCTGTTCGCCCTCGGCCGGCTCCCGCACCGGGAGCCCATGCTCGTCTCCTCGACCGACGGCGTGGGCACGAAATCGATGCTCGCGACGATGACCGGTCGCTACGACACCATCGGCATCGACTGCGTGGCGATGTCGGTCGACGACATCGCGGCGTGCGGCGCGGAGCCCCTGTTCTTCCTCGACTACATCTCGGTCGGCAAGCTCGTGCCCGACCAGGTGGACGAGATCGTGGCCGGGGTCGCGCGGGGCTGTCGCGACGCGGGGTGCGCGCTCGTGGGCGGTGAGATGTCGGAGCACCCGGGGATCCTCGACCCGGGCGAGTTCGACCTCGTCGGCTTCGCGGTGGGCGTGGTGGAGCGCGCCGCGATCCTCCCCGCGCACGTGCAGGCCGGCGACGCGATCATCGGGATCGCGAGCCCGGGACTGCGCTGCAACGGCTACTCGCTCGCGCGTCGGGCGCTGCTCGATCGTGCGGGCCGGACGCTCGACGAGCCCGCGTGGCGCGGCGCCCACCACACGTTGGGCGACGAGCTGCTCGCGCCGAGCGTGATCTACGCGAAGGCCCTGCTCGACCTGCGCCGCCACGCCAACGTGCACGCGTTCGTGCACGTCACCGGGGGCGGGATCCCCGGCAACCTCGTGCGCGTGCTGCCGACCCACTGCCACGGCGTGGTGCGCCGGGGGCGGTGGGAGGAGCCGCGGATCTTCCGAGAGATCCAGGTGGCCGGTGACGTCGCCGACACCGAGATGGAGCAGGTCTTCAACCTCGGCCTGGGCATGCTCGCGGTGCTCCCCCGCTCGGAGTCCCACCGTGCGCTCGACGTCGTGCGCAACGCCGGTCACGAAGCCTGGCTCGTCGGCGAGATCGTCGACGGTGCGGTCGGGGTGAGCCTCGAGCGCTGATCCAGGGCGTAACATCGCGGCAGATCCTGCAAACGTTTGCGGAACGCACCCTGGACCGCTTGAATGGAGCGAGGCGCCCGATCCGGCGTCGCCGCACGGTGCCGTTCCGGTCGGCCGACGGAGGAGAACGCAGAGGTGGCGCACGAGTCGAACGAGCCCGAAGAGCTGCTCACGCCCTCCGAGGTGGCGGCCATGTTCCGGGTGAACCCCAAGACCGTCACCCGGTGGGCCCGGGCCGGGCGGATCTCCTACATCAAGACGCTCGGTGGCCACCGGCGGTTCAAGGCCAGCGAGATCCGGCGCCTGCTCGCCGAGGCGGAGGCCCCCGCCGAGACCTGATCCGCCGATCGCGGAGCCCGATCAGGTGGTCCGCGTCCAGGGGTGCAGCCCGTCACGGGCCAGCTCCTGGCGCAGGAGGCGCAGCGACGCGGGCGCGTCGGGGGGCTCGCCGAAGGGTGCCTCCCAGAACGTGCGCATGAGCTCGGCCGGGCCGGGAACGAGGCGGTAGTCCTCGGCCGCGGGCCCGAGCGCGTCGAGCACTTCCCGCAGCACATCACTCCACGTGGTGCCGAGCTCGCGGAGGCGCTGGTCGCAGCGCACCAGCGTCGTGCCGTTCACGAGGAGGCGCGTGCCGGGTGGGTCGGGTGCGCCGAGCCGTCGGGTGACGTTCGCACGCACCTCGGCCAGCGTCTCGTCGAAGCGCGCGGGGCCGGCCAGCGCCCGCCACGCGAGGTCTCCAACCTCGACGAGCAGGCGGCGCGAGAACACGTGATCGGGGAGTCCCGCGGCGAGAGGCCGGGGATTCCTGAACGTGACCTCCCGGCGTTCGGCCTCCGGGGACTCGACGATCATCGACGTGACGTCTCTGCGGAGCGGCCCACCAACGGCAGTGACCTCCACGATGTCCGCGAGCGCGATCGTCGTGGTCCGTTCGTCGGACGCCAGCGCGAGCAGCGCCGCGGTCGTGGCGGCCGACTCGGCCAGGGCCTCGGCCATCGTCGCGTCTCTCGGGTCGGTGATCTGACCGAGACCGGGTTGGAGGAGGTCGAGCATCTGGCCCAGGAAGAACGACAGGGGCGGGTCGTCTCCGCCGCTCTCGGGTCCCGACCCGCCGGAGCGGGTCCCCTTCGGGATGGGCGGGGTGAGCAGGAAGCCGCGACGGAGCTCCACGCAGTGCTGGAAGCGCCCCAGCTCCTCTCCACCGGGAGCCGCGAGGCGGATGTCGCCGGCGAACCCGCTCGGCCGTCCGGCGGTGAGCGGGAGCCCGTCGGCGAGGAGCGCCTCGCGGCCCTCGCTCGCCAGCGCGGGGGTGCGGCGGACGCGGTGCGTGGTCAACCGGGCCTCACAGCAGGGCGAGGAGGGGTTCCCCGGCGAGGTGCCGGCAGCCCGCGTAGTCCTCGACGAGCGCCGAGGCGCGCTCGAACAGCGCGAGCAGGAACGGGTCGCTCCGCTGGATCTCGCCGAGACCGCGCAGCGCGGCGGGGTCGAGCAGCCAGGGCAGGGAGCTGACCCGGGCTTCGTCACCTTGCACCCACCCGGGCTCACTCGCTTCGGCGGGCGCGGCGCCGGAGGCGGCGCGCAGGTCGCGAACCACCTCCCCCATGAGGTGCGCGAGCTCGTAGCGGTAGCGGAGGCAGACGACCTGCGCGGCGAACTTCGAGGCCACCTCGAGGCCGCGATGCACGTACTGCAGCTCGGTCGTCGTGCCGGCGTGGTCCCGGACGAGGAGCACGGTGCCGTCCCCCGGATCCCGCCCGCGCCACGTCGCCGACACGATCTCGACGTGCGGCACGACGAGCGCGCCCGGGAGCCCGATGCTGGTCTCGATCGGCCCGAGCATCCGGGGATCGGTGGTGGGCGGGAAGTCGTCCGACACCCGTACCTTCGGCGCGATCTTGATCGGCCCGATCCTCCCGCGGTTGCGCTTCTGCACGAACCACGCCATCTGCGGGTTGAGCTCGTCGTGATGGGGGAGGACGGCGATGCCCGCGATCGTCACCATCAGCGTGGACTCGGCCAGCGACCCACCCCGGACGCCCGCGTGCGGGTCGACGTCGTAGAGCTCGACCCGGTCGGCGATGAGGACGTCGCGGTCGGTGGGCACCGGGATCTGGTCGTGGCGGGGCACCGCGAACTGCGGGAGGTCGATCGGGTCCCCACCCGTGAACCGAGCCTTGGCTCGGTCCCAGGCGCTGGTCGCCGCCACCGCGCAATTCTCGCCCCGCGCGGTGCCCGCCGCAACCGTGGAGCCGCGCCGATGCGCGGCCGCGCCCCCGCCGCGGTTCGCTCGCGACGACGCCCTGGCTCCGCTCGACCGTCGGGAGCCAGGGCGATCGTGGTGGCCGGGGCCGGCGTCGATCCGGCGACCTCGCGCTTTTCAGGCGCGCGCTCTGCCGACTGAGCTACCCGGCCGGGAGAAGACGGTCACCCGCCCTCGCGGTCCTGACGGGATTTGAACCCGCGGCCTCCGCCTTGACAGGGCGGCGTGCACTCCAAACTGCACCACAGGACCTTGCTCGACGCTCCCCGGCGAGCCGGAGGACCGTCGGGTTGCGTGCCCCCAGGGGAGTTCGAATCCCCGTTACCGCCTTGAAAGGGCGGCGTCCTAGGCCACTAGACGATGGGGGCTCGTCCCTGGGGGGCCACTCATCGTAGCAGCGGCCGTCACCTCGCCTCCGAGCCGTCGCGTCGGCCGATCACCGCGGCTCGCCGGCCGATCACTGCGGCTCGCCGGCCGATCACTGCGGCTCGCCGGCCGCGGCGACCCGGCGGTCACCGCCGCGAGACGGTCACGGGGGCTCAGGGCGGCGGGACGATGGTGACCGGGAGGTGCGCCTTCTCGGGGAGCCCCCGCGCGACGCTGCCGAGCACCAGCTCCGCGACCCGGCTCCGCCCGCGGGTGCCGCACACGATGAGGTCGGCGTCCGCGTCGCGAGCCGCGCCGACGATCCCCGGGATGGGGAGGTCCTCGACGATGCGGGGCTCGACGTCCACCCCCGCGTCGATCGCGTCGCGGCACCACTCGTCGGCGAGCGTGGCGAACGCCTCGGCGAGGAGCTGGCGGAAGTCGGCGTGGTGCTTGTGCTTGCCGAGATCGTCGAGCGGCGACCAGGCGTGCACGACCACGAGCCGGGCACCGGCCTGGCGGGCCAGGCCCGCGGCGAAGCGGAGCGCGTGCGCCGCCCCCTCGGATCCGTCGTGGGCGACGAGGATGGTGCGGACGCTCTCGGTCATGGCTTCGGCGCCTCCGGGGCCTCGGTGCCGCGCTCACGCGCGTCCGCTCGCAGCGACACCCACACGGTGACGGCGAGCACGACCGCGATCACGCCGAGCGACAGGAACGTCGGTACGTGGTACCACTCCGACACGATCATCTTCACGCCGACGTAGGCCAGGATCACGCCGAGCCCGATGTTGAGGTAGCGCAGCTTCCCGGCTGCGCCCGCGAGCAGGAAGTAGAGGGCGCGCAAGCCGAGGATCGCGAACGCGTTCGACGTGAACACGAGGAACTGGGACCGGGTGACCGCGAGGATCGCGGGGATCGAGTCGACCGCGAAGACCACGTCGGTCGCCTCCACGAGCACGAGCACCACGAGCAGTGGGGTGGCGAGGCGGCGGGCGTCGATCCGCACCCAGAACCTCTGGCCGTGGTACTCGGACGTGACCGGGACGAAGCGGCGCATGATCCGGAGCACGGGGTTGCGCTCGGGGTGGATCTCGGTGTTGTCGTGACGGGCGACGCGGTACGCGGTGAAGATCAGGAAGCCGCCGAAGACGAAGAGCATCCAGTCGAACGCCTCGAGCAGCGCGACACCGGCGAAGATGAAGATCGCGCGCAGCACGAGCGCGCCGAACACCCCCCAGAACAGCACGCGGTGCTGGTACGCCTTCGGGACGGCGAAGTACGACAGGATCACCGCCCACACGAACACGTTGTCGACCGAGAGGCTCTTCTCGATGACGTAGCCGGTGAGGTACTGGCTCGCGGCGGCGCCGCCGAGCAGCGCCCAGATCACCAGTGAGAACGACACGCCGAGCACGATCCAGAAGACGCTGGTGATCGCGGCCTCGCGCATCGAGATCTCGTGCGCCTCCCGGTGGAAGAGGAACAGGTCGGCGAGCAGCAGGAACGTGATCAGCGCGAGGAACGCGACCCACATCCACAGCTCGACCTCGATGTCGGCGCCGGGGACCTTCCCGGAGCCGGACGAGGCGAGGAGTGTGGCGAGTGCGGTCATGGCAGAGGCGCTACCGGTGGACGGGCGCGGGCGAGAGCCCGAGGCGCGGGGGGAGAACGGACGGGCGCGGCCACCACCCTACCGATGCGGTGCCGTAGAGTCGCGCGCCACTCCGGGGAGGAGCACCATGAACCCGTTCAGCTACGCCGGCAAGCGTGTGGTCGTGACCGGGGCGGCCACCGGCGTGGGTGCCGCCCTGCTCGACCTCCTGGCGGAGATCGGTGCGCCCGAGGTGACGGTCATCGACCGCAAGGCCCCTTCGGGTCCCCACGCCCGGTTCCTCGAGGCCGACCTCTCGGACGAGCGTGCGGTGCGCGACGTGGCCGCGGCGGTCGCGGGTCCGGTCGACGTGCTCTTCAACAACGCCGGTGTCGCGGCCACGCAGCCGCCCCGCGTGGTGCTCGCGGTGAACTACCTCGCGCTCCGGCACCTCTCGGAGTCGTTGCTCGACCGGATTCCGAGCGGGGGCGCGATCGTCAACACCGCGTCGATCGCCGGGGTGCGCTGGCCCGAGCACCTGCTCCAGATCAACGAGCTCCTCGACACCGAGGGCTGGGACGCGGCGCTCGACTGGGTGGACGCCAACCTCGAGTCGGTGGGCGGCGACTCGTACGGGTTCTCGAAGGAGGTCGTGCGCGTGTGGGGGATGCGTCACTCGCGCCTGACGATCGCGCAGGGTGTGCGCACCAACAGCGTGTGCCCCGCGCCGATCGACACACCGCTGCTCGCGGACTTCAAGGCCACGATCGGTGCCAAGGTGATCGCGTGGACGACCGAGAACGCCACCGGCGCGCTCATGACCCCGCGTGAGGTGGCGATGCCGCTCGCGTTCCTCGGCAGTGACGCCGCGGCCTACGTGAACGGACACGACCTCGTCGCCGACGGCGGCTTCAACGCCGCGATGGCGACCGGTCAGGTCGACTTCGCGGGGCTCGCGTGACCCACTTCGGGTTCACGAAGCTCGTGGTGGCCGATCTGGAGGCGAGCGCGGCCTTCTACCGCGACGTCTTCGGGGTGACGGAGCAGTACCGCGTCCACGCCGACATCGCGGGGCGCGAGATCGACGAGATCCTGTTCGAGGCGACTGCACCCGGCGGCTCCACGTTCGTGCTGTTGCGGTTCGTGGACACCGCGGCGCCCGCGAGCGGCGAGGTCATCATCGGGTTCGTCACCGACGATCTCGACGGCGTGTTCGCTCGCGCGACCGAGGCCGGAGGATCGGTGCACGAGGCGATCCACGACTCGCCCGATCACGGCGTGCGTGTGGGCTTCCTCGCGGACCCGGAGGGCCATCTCATCGAGGTCGTGCAGCCGCTCTGACCTCCGGGAGGCTCGCGGCTCGTGCGTTCACCGCTTCGAGGTCGTGCACCACCGCTGACGTCCGGGAGGTTCAGCGCTCGTAGGGCGTGGCCTGGAGGTCCACGACCAGCCGACCGAGCAGGGTGGCGAGGGCGCTGCGGTCCGAGGACGTCCACGCCTCGACCGCGCGGGCGAGCTGTGCGTTGCGGACCGCGGCGATGCGGCGCGCCGCCGCCCTGCCCCGCGGCGTGGCGGTGACCAGCACCACGCTCGCGTGCTCGGGGCTCGGCGCCTTGCGCACGTACCCCGCCGCCTCGAGCACCCGGAGCTGGCGGCTCACCGCCCCGACGTCCATGCGCGCGGCTTGGGCGAGCTCGGCCACCGACCCGGTGCCGTGCAGCGCGCCGAGCACCTGGGCGGCCTGCTGGGGCAGGTCGACCCCCGCGGCCGCGGCGAGCGTGGCGTGCACCCGCCGGCTCGCCCGGAGGCGCTGGAGACCCTGGAGGGCGGCCGCGATCTCACCGACCTGTCCGTCGACCTGGCCGTCGACCTGTCCGTCGACCTGCTCGTCGACCTGCTCGTCGACTTGGCCGTCGACTTGGCCGTCGACTTGGCCGTCGACTTGGCCGTCGACCTGTCCGTCGACCTGCTCGTCGTTCGGGGTTCGCGTCCGGCGGCGGGTGGCGGCTCGGCCGTCGGTCGGGGTTCGCGTCCGGCGGCGGGTGTCGCGCGGGGTCTGGCCGTGGCTGTCTCCCTCCGCCATCTGCGCCATCCGCTCCACGTCGCTCCCGGGCTCGGCTCACTCGATTCGACTCTTGACTCAGTCAAGCCTATGCTGTTGACTGAGTCAAGTCTTCGTGACCCGACGAGCTGGAGGCGCGCGCATGACCGCGAACGACGACGCCCGCTACACGATCATCTCGGCCGACTGCCACGCCGGCGGCTCGATGGACCAGTACGCCGAGTACCTCGATCCCGAGTTCCGCGAGGAGCTCGCCGCATGGCGCTCGAAGTACGCGAACCCGTGGCGCGACCTGCACGGTGAGGGCAAGACCCGCAACTGGGACACCGCGCGCCGGTTCTCCGAGCAGGAGGCCGACGGGGTGGTGGCCGAGGTGCTGTTCCCCAACACGGTTCCGCCGTTCTTCCCGACCAACTCGGTGATCGCGCCCACCCCCACCGCGAAGCAGTACCCGCGCCGCCTCGCCGGGATCCACGCCCACAACCGCTGGCAGGCCGACTGGATCGCCGAGGCACCGGCGCGCCGCAAGGGCAACATCCAGATCTTCCTGAACGACATCCCCACCGCGGTGGACGACATCCGCCACTTCCACGCCCTCGGCGTCGACGGCGGGGTGCTGCTGCCGGGCGTCGCGCCCGACTCGGGCCTGCCGCCGCTCTTCGCGCCCGACTACGACCCGGTCTGGCAGGTGTGCGAGGAGCTCGACCTCACGGTGTCGCACCACGGCGGTGGCACCGGGATCCCGAGCTACGGCGGCTACGGCTCGAGCATGGTGATCTTCGCGACCGAGGTGTCGTGGTGGGCGAACCGCGCGCTGTGGCACCTGATCTGGGGCGGTGTGTTCGCGCGGTTCCCGAACCTGCGCTTCGTGCTCACCGAGACCGGGATCGGCTTCGTCCCCGACGCGTTGCGCCAGATGGACTTCTACCACCAGGAGATGCGGCGCGGGCACCTGGGCGAGATCGCGTTCGAGCCCGACCAGGTGCTGCCCGAGAAGCCCTCCGACTACTTCCGCCGCAACTGCTGGATCGGATGCTCCTTCCCCGGCCCGGGTGAGGCCAAGGTGATGCGCCAGGTGGGGATCGACCGGGTGATGTGGGGCAGCGACTACCCGCACCACGAGGCGACGTACCCACACTCTCGCGAGGCGCTGCGCTTCGCGTTCGCCGACTGGACGAGCACCGAGCTCGACCAGATCCTCGCGGGCAACGCCGCGAAGGTGTACGGCTTCGACCTCGACGCGCTGGCGCCGATCGCGGCGACCGCCGGGCCGACGCACGCCGAGCTCCGGGTGCCGCTCGGTCGCGACGAGATCCCGGCCGACTCCACGTGCATGGCCTTCCGCCGCGCGGCGTGACCCGCCGGAGGATGGGCGAGCGACCGCGAGGCTCGTCTCCCACCGACCGGCGCGCGTGGCCCGGGTGGTCCCCCACCGCGGGCCAGGAGTGGAGACGACGATGAAGCGGGTCGAGTACGCGGGGAGCGTCCACGACGAGGAGGAGATCGAGGCGGTCGTCTCGGTGCTCCGGGGCGGTCCGACGGCGCTGCGCATCGGCAAGCACGTGCGCGAGATGGAGCGGCTCGTGGCCGAGTCGTTCGGCAAGCGCCGGGGTGTGATGGTGAACTCCGGGTCGTCGGCGCTCTACCACGCCGTCGAGCTGCTCGACCTCGCGCCCGGCGACGAGATCATCACCTCCGCGGTGACCTTCTCCACCGACGTCGCCCCGATGATCCGCGCCGGGTTGGTGCCGGTGTTCGTCGACGTCGAGGTCGACACGTACCAGATCGACGTCGCGCAGATCGAGAGCGCGATCGGCCCGCGCACGAAGGCGATCCTCGCCCCCAACCTCATCGGCAACTGCCCCGACTGGGACGTGATCCGGACCATCGCCGATCGCCACGGGCTCGCGGTGGTGGAGGACTCGTGCGACTGCCTGGGCGCCACGCTGCGCGGCACGCCGACGGGGACGCGCGCCGACATCTCGGTGACGAGCTTCGCGCTGAGCCACATCATCACCGCGGCGGGCACGGGCGGGATGGTGTGCCTCGACGACGACGAGTGGCTCGACCGCGCGCTGCTGCTCCGACGCTGGGGGCGGCGCAGCGAGCCGAAGCTGTTCGGCACGTTGCGGGGCGAGCGGCGGTTCTTCTCGGAGATCGACGGCATCGAGTACGACGACCTGTTCATCTTCGACGAGGTGGGTTGGAACTTCGAGCCGTGCGAGATCTCGGCCGCGTTCGGCGTGGTGCAGATGCGCAAGCTCCCGATCAACCTGGCGCGGCGCCAGCGGAACTTCGAGCTCCTCACCGAGGTCTTCGCCGCGTTCCCGGAGGTGTTCGTGCTCCCGCGCCTCACGCCGGGGATCGAGACCGGCTGGCACATGTTCCCGGTGATGATCCGTCCGGAGTCGGGGGTGCGCCGGGGGGACTTCCAGGCCCACATGGAGGCGCAGGGGATCGACACCCGCATGGTGTGGACGGGCAACGTGACCCGCCAGCCGGCGTTCGCCGTGCGCGAGCACCGCGTGGCGCCCGGCGGGCTCGCCACCGCCGACCGGATCATGGAGACCGGCCTCATCCTCCCGTGCAACCACGCGATCGACGACGAGGGTGTGGAGTACATCGCGCACCACGCGCGTGCGTTCCTCGAGTCGCGATGAGCGCGATGAGCGCGATGAAGACAACGAGGTTCGCGGGCCGCAACGTCGTGGTCACCGGGGCGAGCCGGGGCATCGGCGCGGGGGGCGGCGGGCGCCCGTGCGCCGGGGGCGCCAACGGGGCCGGCGGGGGCCCCCCCGGCGAGCGGCACCACCCGCGATACTTCGTCAGGCAGTACGTGGATTAACATCGGGGGGGGGCACCGGTAGAAGTCCCGTTGCCCACCCGCGTGGTGCGTGGTGCGTGCTGCGTGGTGCGTGTTGCGTGACAGAAT
>BTUT01000068.1:0-10488 GCA_045862935.1 Acidimicrobiia bacterium | reverse complement strand
CGTCAGCGAGGACTTTCGTGTCCGCCCACAGGGAGTATCTGCTGTCCGTCGTCACCCGACAAGGGCACGCTCCACCTGAAGGCGGGCGACGTCCTCCGCATGCTCACCCCGGGCGGTGGCGGCTGGGGCAGCGCGGAGCTGTCGAGATCTCGACATGGCTCGGGCCAGCGCGCCGCGGACTGATGGCGGCTCCCGGGATCTGCTCGTCGAGCCGGTTCCCCGGAGCGGCCGCCGCGATGCCCCCGCCCCTCGATCCGCGCCCGACCTCCATCGACTCCGCGGGCGTCGTTGCCGGGCTCGGATCCTCCACCTCGGACGGATGCCTCCAGTTCCGCATCGTCTCGTGCTCCCGTTCGCCAGGAACGGCCTCCGAATCCGCCGCGCTCCGCTCGATCCCGGCGCGGTCCATGGAAAGCCGGCTGCGGTCCAGAGGGGGATCGGCATGTGGTCCATCGTCGGATCGTGTGGTGGTCCAAAGTGGCATCTTCCGCCAGTCCGACTCGACCGCCCGGCCGAAGCCGCGGCATTCGTCGTCGACGCCGACGCGACCCTCGCCACCCTCGAGACGCCAGTCCTGCTCGACGAGCGGCGAGCACCTACCGGCTCCTGGGCGTGCCGACCGAGCTGGTCGGCCGAGTCGGCCGACGTGCGTCCCGGATGCACGCATACGCGGCTGCGGGACGCATCTCGTGGCGGGGTGTGGTCAGGTGGGGCGCACGCGGGCGATGCTCGCGGAGATCGCGTCCACGATGCGCTTGCCGCGGCGCTGGAAGCCCAGCTCGTGCATCATCGCTTCGAGCAGCTCGTCGTCGGTGCGGAGGAGCGTGTCGCTCTGGATCCACCGGCAGAGCGCGTCGAGCTGTCGCGGCTCGTAGTCGTCGATGGGCCGCCCACGTGGCACTGCGGGCCGCGAGCCGCGGGTCGGCACGCTGGCGCCCGACGGGCCCGGCGAGGCCACAGGAGACCCGCCCGACGGGCCCGGCGAGGCCACAGGAGACCCGCCCGACGGGCCCGGCGAGGGCGCCGGGGGCGAGGCGGTGATTCCCGTCGTGGGTCCGGGCTGGGGTGGGGGACCGGCGCCGGCGAGGGCGACGGCCCGCTCGTACGCCTCGCGCGCCTCGGCGACCTCACCCTCGGGGTCGCGGAACCACGCGGTCGACCAGATGCGGTGGAACGTCCAGCCCAGGCGCTCGAGGTGCTGCTCGCGGAGCCGGTCCCGCACGCGCGCCACCGGTGAGGAGTGGTACGACGCCCCGTCGGCCTCGATGGCGAGCACCATGCGCCCGGGCTCGGCGGGATGCTTCGCGGCGAAGTCGATCCAGTAGCCGGCCACGCCGTACTGCGCGACCAGTGGGATCCCCGCACTCGTCAGGCGCGCCATGACATCCTGCTCGAACGGGTTGAGCGCCGGCTTGGGCATCGCGTGCGGGCCGAGCTCGGTACCCCCGGAGCGCGCGTACGCGAGGTAGCGCTTCAGCATCCGCGCCCCTTCGGCGGTGAGCCGGTCGGGATCCATGTCCTCGGGGGTGAACGAGCTCGTCACCACGATGCGCCGGCGCGCACGCGTGATCGCGACGTTGAGGCGCCGCTCGCCACCCTCCTGGTTGAGCGGGCCGAACCGGTACTGCATCCGCCCGTCGGTGGTCTTGGGGTAGCCGATGCTGAGGATGATCGCGTCGCGCTCGTCGCCCTGGACCCGCTCGAGGTTCTTCACGAAGAACGGGTCCTCGAGCCGGAGCTCGTCGAGGCACGGAGCCATGTCGAGCTCCGGGTCGTCGCCGCGGGCCAACCGCAACGTCTCGCGGATGCGATCGGCGTGGGTGATGCCGAGCGCGATGACGCCGAGCGACTCCTCGGGACGGGTACGGGCGTGCTCGCGGATGAGCTCCACGACCGCTGCGACCTCGTCGGTCGACGAGTCGATGGTCCCGCCCACGCCGGGTCGGTGCGGAACGAGCACGTGGCGCAGGACGTCGGTCCCGACGGTGCCGGGGAACGTGGTGAGCGACCAGTCGTAGAGCTCGGGCTGCGCGTTCGAGAAGGCGATGAGCCGCTCGTCCCGGCTGCGGTAGTGCCAGCTCAGCGTCTGGCTCCCATGGGGCGGGGGGAGCAGCGCGCTCAGCGCGTCGAGGATCGAGTCCATGTCCTCGGTGAACGAGGCCCCGGCGGCCTCGGCGCCCTCGGCTTCCTCGTCCTTCTCCGTGGTGGTGACGTCGAAGAAGCGCGTCGGCGGGAGCTGCTTCGAGTCCCCGGAGACGACGGTCTGGCGGGCGCGCGCCAGCGACGAGATCGCGTCCGCCGGCCGGATCTGGCTGGCCTCGTCGAACACGACGACGTCGAAGAGCGGCCGGCCGGACGGGAGCAGCTGGGCGACCACGAGCGGGCTCATGACCCAGCACGGGCGGAGGGCCAGCAGGACGTCGGGCGCCCGGGCCATGAGGTCCCGGATGCTGGCGTGACGGCGCTTCATCCGCGCGTTCTTCTGGAGGACGTCCTCCTGGTCGGGGTGCGCGTTGCGTGCGGCCAGCGCGGCCTCGGCGGCCGCACGCTTCACCCGCTCCGCACCACTGGCGATCTGGTCCCGGTCGATGTCGATGAACTCGCGGACGATCGCGGTGTGCTGCGCGCCGTCGAACGCGCCGATGCGCGGGTCGACGGTGGCCACGGTGTCGAGGATCGACCGCCCGCGCAGCCAGGCGAGCGCGGCGCGCGCGCCCGGCGCGTCGAGCCCGCGCTGCGCGGCCTCGGCCCTGAACGGGCCCAGACCTCGGGCGTCGAGGCTCGCGCGGAGCTCGGCGACGCGGGGAAGGCGTTGGAGCGTGACCGCGTCGTCGACGAGCGCACCGAGGTCCACCCCGACCTGCTCGAAGGACCGGTCGGTGCCGGGCCCCGTTCCGAGCCAGGCCCCGAGATCCACGAGTGCCGCCTGCACCTGCTCGACCGCACGGGCCGAGGCGTCCACGCCCGGCGCGCCCCGGGGGCGACCACCGTCGGCGGTGAGCGCCGCCCACCGCGTCCGCAGGCCCTCGGCGTCCACGAGCGCGCGCCGGAGGTCCTTCGCCGAGCCGCCCTCGCGGCGGCGCAGCTCCCGGGCGGCGCGGCGCGCGGCGCGGTAGCGGCGGCGGAACAGCGTGGCCATCGCGGCGGAGAGCCCACCGCGCGCCGCCGGCTCGAGATCGGCGATCAGGCGCGGGAGGTCGGCGTCGAAGACGTCGGGACGGAGCTGCTCGAGCGCCCCCTCGACCCCCCTGAGCACGGCCACGACCTCGATGGCGGCGTCGACCGTCTGCGGCGCACGGAGGCCCACGGCACGCGCGACGCCGTCGACCTCCGCACGGCAGATCGGGAGCGTGCTCGTCCGGGTCGTGGCCACCAGCTCCTGGAGGCGGAGCGCATCGTCGGTCGTCCGTACGCGCGGCGCGGCGGCGGCCCACGGACTGGCACACGCCTCGATGGCCGGACCGCCGAGATCGAGCCACTCGCTCAGCTCGTCCACCGCGACCGGGTAGGCGGCGCCGTCGAGCGCGTCGAGCGCCGGGCCGAAGAGCCGCACGTCGGTGCGACTCGCAGGAGGCACCCCGATCAGCTCCGCCTGGAGCTCGAAGACGCTGACGTCCCACGGCGGGCGCCGCTCGCGGAGTGCGGCCGAGTAGCCGTTGAGCGCGGCTCGGCGCGCCACGAGCGTCCGCTGTACGGCGGAGTAGTCGGTCGCCGGGACCTGGCCCATCGCGTCGAGCGCGCGGCCGAGGTCGTCGGCGAGCTTCTTGCGGCTGGAGGCGCCGTCGTGCAGATCGAGCACCAGGTCGCCGAGGCCGACGCCCTGGAGCCGCTTCGTCACGGCGTCGATCGCGGCTCGCTTCTCCGCCACGAACAGCACCGACCGGCCGTGGGCCACGAGCGCGGCGATCAGGTTGGAGATCGTCTGGCTCTTGCCCGTGCCCGGGGGCCCCTGGACCACGAGGTTCGTCCCGGCCAGCGCGAGGTTCACCACGCGGTGCTGGGACGCGTCGGCGTCCAGGACCATGAACTCCGCCCCGGGCTCCGTGCGGTCCGGGAGCGCCTCGTCGATGCCCTCGCCCGACACGGCCTGCGCGTCTCGGAGCCGCCGGCGGTCGGCCTCGGAGCCCGCCAGCGCGCAGATGACGGGATGCCCGGCGAGCGCGTCGAACGATCCCTGCAGGTCCTGGACCATCGGCAACTTCGCGTACGAGAGGTTCGCGACGATCACGCGCCGGATCACACCGAAGCCCGGCACGGCATCGGCGAGCTTCGTGAGGCGATCGAACACAGTTGTGGGGTCGAGAGGGCCGGACTCGTCGAAGGCGGCGTCGACCACCTGCTCCGGGTCGACCTCGACCGAGAACTCGTTGCGCACCACGTGCACCAGCGTCGGGTTCAGGTCCCAGTCGTCGATGGGCGCGAAGTCGAAGTCCTCCTCGGCGCCACCCCGCGGGGTCAACGAGACCGGGCGCAGGAGCACGGGCGCGTTCGGCACCGCCGTCCCGCGGTGGTTGGTCCAGGTGGCCATCCCGACACCGAGGAAGAGGGTCAGGAGGCCCCGCTCCTCGTGGTTCTCCCGGGCCTTGGCCCGCACCGCTCGACACCGCTTCGCCATGGCCGCGCGCGCTTCGGGCTCCGCGTACAGCCGCGACAGGGAGACCGGTCGGCCGTCGAGGAGCTCGCCGAGGGCCGCGGGCTCGGCGTCGCCCAGATCGAGCGAGCCCACGCGCAGGTCCCTGAAGTAGAGCAGCGTGTTGCGACCGCCGAGGTCGACGAGCTGGCTCGACCACTCGTCGACCGCCCGCTCGAGGGCGGCTCGGCGCGCCTCGAGCTCCGAGGCGTCGGTCCCGGTCTCGGCCGTTCGACCCTCCGGCGTCCCGCCTGTGCTCGCCACCGCGCCTCCCTCCGCGGCCCTCGCCGCGCCCGACCGTATCGCCTCGCAGCCACGCCCCCACGACGTTCCCGGATCCGGGCTCACACCTCGAGCACGAGCGTGACGGGTCCGTCGTTCACGAGCTCGACCTGCATGTCGGCCCCGAACACGCCCGTCGCGACGGTGGCCCCGAGCGTCCGCAGCGCGTCGCAGACCGCCTCGACGAGCGGCTCGGCCTGCTCGGGGCGCGCGGCGGCCACCCCCGCCGGGCGCCGGCCGCGCGTCGTGTCGCCGTAGAGCGTGAACTGGCTGACCACCAGCACCTGGCCGCCCGCCTCGGCGAGGGGCACGTTCATCACACCGCCGGCGTCGGGGAAGACGCGCAGCGTCCACACCTTCTCCGCGATCTTGCGCGCGGTGGCCGCGTCGTCGTCGTGGGTCACGCCGACGAGCACGCACAGCCCGCGGCCGATCTCACCGACGACCGCTCCGTCGACCGTCACGCGAGCGCGCGCCACCCGTTGCACGAGCGCGCGCATCGGTGTCGGGTGCCGCGAGCGGTCGTGGCTACGCGGCCGACTCCATCTCGGGCTTGTAGTCGCCCGAGCGCGCGAGGCCGTTGAGCCGCGCCCGCTTGGCGTAGGCCTGCTGCCCGGCGCCGAGGTTGGCGGGATCACCGCTCCACGCCTTGAGCGCGGGCGCCTGCAGCGCGCGCCCGTAGGAGAACGACAGCTCCCAGGGGTGCGGACCCTTCTGGTTCATCAGGTTGAGCCGCGCGGTGGCCTGCTCGTCACTCTGGCCACCCGAGAGGAACACGATGCCCGGCACGGCGGCGGGTACGCAGTACTCGAAGACCGCGATCGTGGTGGCGGCCACCTCGTCGTCGGACGCCTGCTCGGCCGCGCTGTAGCCGGAGAGGCACATGTTGGGCTTCAGGAGCGTGCCGGGCAGGTACACGTGCTGGTCGAACAGCGCGCGGTACAGCGCGTCGAGCGCGCTCGCCGTGACCTCCGCCGCTCGCCCGATCGTGTGCGTGCCGTCCATGAGCACCTCGGGCTCGACGATCGGCACGATGCCCGCCTCCTGGCAGAGCGCGGCGTAGCGCGCGAGCGCGTGCGCGTTCACGTCGTAGCAGTTCCGGGTGGGGAGCGCATCCGTGATGGTGTAGGTCGCCCGCCACTTCGCGAACCGCGCGCCGAGGTCGTGGTACTCGGCGAGGCGCTCCCGCAGCCCGTCGAGGCCCTCGGTCACGGTCTCGCCCGGTGAGCCCGCGAGCGGCTTCGCACCGGTGTCGACCTTGATGCCGGGGATCACCCCCTGGCCGGCGAGCAGCTCGGGGAACGGCGTGCCGTCGTCGGACGACTGGCGGATGGTCTCGTCGAAGAGGATCACGCCGCTCACGTGGTCCGCAGCGCCCGGCGTGGTGAAGAGCATCTGCCGGTAGGTGCGGCGGTTCTCCTCGGTCGACTCGACGTTGATCGAGTCGAAGCGCTTCTTGATCGTGCCGCTCGACTCGTCGGCGGCGAGGATGCCCTTGCCCGGCGCCACGAGCGCCTTGGCGGTCTGGGTGAGCGTTTCGCGATCCATGTGACGTGCTCCTGAGGTCGTTCCCACACTTCCGGGTCGTTCCGGCGGTGTCATGCCCTTCGGCGCGACACCGTCTTCACTCCCATTCGATCGTGCCGGGAGGCTTGCTCGTGATGTCGTAGGCCACCCGGTTGATGCCCGGAACCTCGTTGATGATCCGCGACGCCATCCGCTCGAGCAAATCGTGCGGGAGGCGGGCCCAGTCGGCGGTCATCGCGTCCTCGGACGTGACCGCGCGGATCACGACCGGGTACTCGTACGTGCGGCCGTCACCCATCACGCCGACGGTCCGGACGGCCGGCAGCACGGCGAAGCTCTGCCAGATCTCCCGGTACAACCCCGCCCGGTGGATCTCGTCGACCACGATGTGATCGGCCTGGCGCAGGATCTCGAGCCGCTCGGGGGTGATCTCTCCGATGACCCGCACCGCGAGCCCCGGACCGGGGAACGGCTGGCGCCACACGATGTGCTCGGGGAGGCCGAGCTCCTCGCCCACCGCCCGCACCTCGTCCTTGAACAGGTTGCGCAGCGGCTCGACGAGGTCGAAGTCCATGTCGTCGGGGAGGCCGCCCACGTTGTGGTGCGACTTGATCGTCGCGCTGTCACCGCCACCGGACTCGACGATGTCGGGGTAGAGCGTGCCCTGGACCAGGAAGCTCGCGTTCGACAGGTCGCGCGCGACCTCCTCGAACACCCGGATGAAGGTCTCGCCGATGATCTTGCGCTTCGTCTCCGGCTCGGTCACGCCCTCGAGCGCATCGAGGAACCGGTCGGCCGCCTTCACGTGGACGAGGTCGACGTGGAACTGCTCGCGGAACGTGTCCTCGACCTGCTCGGCCTCGCCGAGGCGCAGCAACCCCGTGTCGACGAACACGCACGTGAGCTGGTCGCCCACCGCCTTGTGCACGAGCGCGGCCGCGACGGCGGAGTCGACGCCGCCCGAGAGCCCGCAGATCACCCGTGCGCCGCCGACCTGGGCCCGCACCTCCTCGACGGCGTCGTCGATGATCGACGTGTGGGTCCATGTCGGGCGGCACCCGCACGCGTCGAAGAGGAAGGCGCGCAGGACCTCCTGCCCGCGCTCGGTGTGCGCCACCTCGGGGTGGAACTGCACGCCGTAGATCCCTCGGTCGCGGTCCTCGAGGGCGGCGATCGGGGCTCCCGGCGTGGAGCCGGTGATCGAGAAGCCCGGGGGTGGGGTGGTGATGGCGTCGCCGTGGCTCATCCAGACGACCTGCTCGCCGGCGAGCGGGGCGAGGACGACCGAGGCGACGTCGGCACGGCTCATCACCGTCCGGCCGTACTCGCCTCCCCCGGTGCGCCGCACCTCCCCACCGAGCTGCTGCGCGACCAGCTGCGCGCCGTAGCAGATGCCGAGCACGGGCACACCCGCGCCGTACACCGCGGGGTCGATCGAGGGGGCGTCGTCGACGTGCACCGACGCGGGACCACCCGAGAAGATGATGCCCTTCGGCCGCTTGGCGAGCATGTCCGCGAGCGGCATCGTGCGGGGCACGATCTCGGAGTAGACGCGCGCTTCGCGCACCCTCCGGGCGATGAGCTGCGCGTACTGCGCGCCGAAGTCGACGACGAGGACGACGTCGTGCTGCGTGGTCATCGCTCCCGGCAGACGCCCCGTGCCGCCGCCCCGCGGGCTCGCGGCGCTCGCACCGTCACCGACCCATTCCGTCACCATGGCGGCGCTCGCTGCGCCGCAGGGTACCTGCGCCGCGGTCGCTCGCCCCGCGGGCTCGCTGCGCTCGCACCGTCACCGACCCATTCCGATGCCTTGGGTGCGTTGGAGCGCCTTGCCCTCGGTCTGCAGCGACGGCGCGACCATGACCTCGGCCTTCTGGAATTCCTTGAGCGTCTCGTAGCCGGTCGTGGCCATGGAGGTGCGGAGCGCACCGAACAGGTTGAGCGTCCCGTCGTTCTCGTGCGCCGGGCCCACGAGGATCTCCTCGAGGGACGCCTTCTGGCCGGCGTGCACGCGCGCGCCCCGCGGCAGCGTGGGGTGGAACGTCGCCATGCCCCAGTGGTAGCCGCGCCCCGGCGCCTCGTACGCCGACGCGAGCGGCGACCCCACCATCACGGCGTCGGCACCGCAGGCGATGGCCTTGGCGATGTCGCCGCCGGTGCGCATGCCCCCGTCCGCGATGACGTGCACGTAGACCCCGGTCTCGTCGAGGTGACGGATCCGCGCGCCGGCCGCGTCGGCGATCGCCGTCGCCTGGGGGACGCCGATCCCGAGCACGCCGCGGCTCGTGCAGGCGTGGCCCGGACCGACCCCGACCAGGACGCCGACCGCGCCCGTGCGCATGAGGTGCAACGCCGTGGAGTACGACGCGCAGCCGCCGACGATCACGGGGATGTCGTACTCACGGATGAACCGCTTGAGGTTCAACGGCTGGCGGCTCTCGTCCTTCGACACGTGCTCGGCCGACACCACCGTGCCCTGGATCACGAGCAGGTCGAGCTCGGCGGCGAGCAACGCCTTCGCGTACTGCTCCACTCGCTGGGGGGTGAGCGACGCGCACGTGGTGATCCCCGCGTCGCGCATCTCCGCGATGCGCCGACCGATGAGCTCGTCCTTGATCGGCTCGTCGTAGATCTCCTGCATCCGCCGCGTGGCCTTCTCGGGCTCCAGCGCGGCGATCTCCTCGAAGCACACCTCGGGGTCCTCGTACCGGGTCCACAGGCCCTCGAGGTTGAGGCAGCCCAACCCGCCGAGGCGGCCCATCTCGACGGCCGTCCGGGGTGACACCACCCCGTCCATCGCCGACGCGATCAGGGGGAGCTCGAAGTGGAACGCGTCGATGTCCCAGGAGATGTCGACGTCTTCGGGGTCGCGCGTGCGCCGGCTCGGCACGATGGCGATGTCGTCGAACCCGTAGGCCCGCCGCCCCGACTTGCCGATCCCGATCTCGACTTCCACGCGGCGGCTCCTCTTCGGGGAAAGGGTCAGGATACCCCCGCCGGACCGGGCCCGGCGGCCCCGGCGACGAAGGCGGTGAGGTGGGCGAGGAAGCCGGTGAGCACGCGCGCCGTGGCGCCCCACACGGTCTCCCCCGCGAGCTCGAAGAAGTGGATCGCCCGGTTCGGGCCCACGCCCACCAGCATCTCCGGAGGCACCTCCCAGCGCTCCTCACGGAACACGTCGTCGCGGAGCAGCTCGGAGAGCGCGACGTCGAACACCGCGTCGACCTCGCGGGGATGTGGCACGAGCGCCGGGCGACGCGGGAGCAGCCCCACGTACGGCGCGAGGTCGAAGCGGGCCGAGACCGTCACGAGGTGGTCGAGCTCACCCACGATCTCGACGGCCGCGCGGTCGAGGCCGATCTCCTCCTCGGCCTCCCGCAGCGCCGTGGCGCGGAGGTCGACGTCGGCCTCGACGTCGAGCTTGCCGCCGGGGAACGCGATCTCCCCCTGGTGCGAGGGCATGGTCTCGGGGCGCTTCGTGAGGATCACCCGAGCCTCGCCCTCCTCCTCGAACACCGGCACGAGCACCGCGGCGGGACGGGTGCCCGGCAGCGCCCCCTCCCCCACGCGTGGCGGCGGGAGCACGGCGCACGCGGCCCGCACCTGGGCCAGGTCGATCCGGCGCATCTCGGGCGGGACCGACGCCCAGGGCGGCGGATCGCCGACGCGAAACGACGCCGGTCGGGGGATGCGCTGCATGCCCCCCCGATCCGACGTCTGCTTCGACTCCATGGCTCGCTCACTGCGGCGGAGGTCGCCCACCACCGCGCCGCTCGTGCGCGGCTCGCTCGCTGCGAGTCCGGGATGCCCGGCCTCGCGGATGGTGGTTCGCGCTACTTCTTGGTGATCTTGGCGAGCACGTCGCGGCTCGACAGGATCAGCAGATCCTCACCGTCGACCGCGATCTCGGTGCCGCCGTACTTCGAGTAGACGACGGTGTCGCCGACGGCGATGTCCATCGGGATCACCTCACCCGACTGCTCCGCCCGACGGCCGGGGCCGACCGCAAGCACCTCGCCCTGCTGGGGCTTCTCCTTGGCGGTGTCGGG
>BTUT01000067.1:0-10543 GCA_045862935.1 Acidimicrobiia bacterium | reverse complement strand
CTGGCTGCCCTACGTGCTCGAGCGGATCGATGACGTCTGGGAGGACAACCAGGGCTGGGCCCAGACCAAGCAGATCCCCGAGCCGCCCTCCACCTACTTCCACCGCAACGTCTACGGCTGCTTCTTCAAGGACCAGACCGGCATCGACATGCGCGACCGGATCGGCATCGATCGCATCACGTTCGAGACCGACTACCCGCACAGCGACTCCACGTGGCCCGACACCCGGGCTGTGGCGGCGCGCCTGCTCGACGGGCTGGCCGACGACGAGGTGCACCGCATCCTGCGCAAGAACGCGATCGAGCTCTTCGCACTGGAAGGGATGACCTGATGCAGCTGCGCTTCTCGAAGGAGGACGAGGAGTTCCGCGACGAAGCCCGCACCTGGCTCGCGGAGCACAAGCCCACCGACGCTCGCCCCGAGGCGGGTCCGGCGATGCGCGAGTACGACCTTGCGTGGCAGCGGGTGCAGTGGGACGGCGGCTGGGCCGGCGTCGGCTGGCCGGCCGAGTTCGGCGGCCGCGGCCTGCCGCTGGTCCGTCAGCTGATCTGGTTGGAGGAGTACGCCCGCGCCGGGCTCGAGTCGATCGACTGCCGGTTCGTGGGCGAGCGTCACGCGGGGCCGACGCTGATCGCCCGGGCCTCGGACGCGCAGAAGTCGTTCCACCTCCCGAAGATCCTGAAGGGCGATGCGGTGTGGTGCCAGGGCTTCTCCGAGCCCGAAGCCGGGTCCGACCTCGCGGCCTTGCGGACCGTGGCCGAGGTCGACGGCGAGGACCTCGTGGTCACCGGCCAGAAGATCTGGACGAGCTTCGCCGACGTCGCCGACTACCAGGAGCTCCTGGTGCGCACCAACCGCGACGCCCCGAAGCACAAGGGCATCACCTGGGTGATCTGCGACATGCACGCGCCGGGCGTGGAGGTGCGCCCGATCCGCACCATCGACGGGCGGGCCGACTTCTCGGAGGTGTTCTACGACGAGGTCCGCATCCCGCTCGCCAACGTCGTCGGCGCGATCGACGACGGCTGGCGGGTCGCGATGGCCACGCTCTCGTTCGAGCGGGGCACGGCGTTCACGCTCGACCAGGTCCAGCTGGCGATGCTCGTGGAGGAGCTCGTCGAGATCGCCCGTGAGACCACGGGTCCGGACGGCCGACCGCAGATCGCCGACGACGAGCTCGCCCGCGACCTCGCGACCGCCCGGGCCGATGTCGCGGCGCTCCGCTCGATGACGTACCTCGGTGTGTCACGCAACCTTCGGGCGGCCGAGCCCGGGCCCGAGGGCTCGATGCTCAAGCTGGCGTGGTCCGACCTCGGGAAGCGGGTGCTGCGCCTCGCCCTCGACGTCATCGGCCCGGCCGCGCTCGACCAGAGCGATCCGGCCCGGGGGAAGTGGGTCAAGCGCTACCTGACCGCGTTCTCGTACTCCATCGGCGGCGGGACGTCGGAGATCCAGCGGAACATCATCGCCGAACGAGTGCTGGGGCTGCCCCGATGAACATCCTGCCGACCGACGAACAGGAGGCTTTCGCCGTCGCGAGCGCCGGCTTCCTCACCGCATCGCTGCCGCTGGCGCGGGTCCGGGCGCTGATCGACGAGCCCGACAACGTGGACGCAGACGCGTGGTCGGCGGCGGCCGACCTCGGGTGGTTCGGGCTCGGCCTCGCTGAGGCGCTGGGCGGAGTGGGCGCGGGCCTCGCCGACGAGGCGCTGCTCTTCCGCGAGCTGGGGCGTGCGCTCGCCCCGGGGCCGTTCCTCGGCACCGTGCTCGGTGCCCGCGTCGCCGCGGCCGGCAGCGCCGAGGCCCTGGCTGCCGAGATCGTCGAGGGCACGCGTCGTGTCGCGTACGCGCAGGACGACCAGCTCCTCGACGGGGTGGGTGCCAACCACGCGATCGTGGTGCGCCCGGATCGGGCCGACCTGGTGGACCTCGCGGGACTCGAGATCACGACCGGTCGGTGCATCGACGAGACATCACGCGTCTCGACCGCGGCGATCGCTGATGCGCCCGTCATCGCTTCCGTCGCGGCCGAGGCCGATCCGGTCTTCCGTCGCGCCCTGGTCCTGACCGCGGCGGCGATGGTGGGGATCGGCGAGGCAGCCCGCGACATGGCCGCGGAGTACGCGAAGACCCGGGTGCAGTTCGACCGTCCGATCGGGGTCCACCAGGGCGTCAAGCACCCCTGCGCCGACATGGCCGTCCGCTGCGAGGGGGCGTGGGCCCAGACCGTGGTTGCCGCGCTCGCCCACGACGAGGGCCTCGCCGACGCCGACCGCGAGGCGCTCTGCGCCCGCGTGGTGGCCGAGGAGGCGGCCGAGCGCAACAGCACCGGGGCGCTCCAGGTGCTCGGTGGGATCGGCTACACGGCCGAGCACGACATCCACCTCTACGTGAAGCGCACGCACGTGCTGCGCCGGGCCCCGGCGGAGAAGAAGGGGCTGCTCGACCTGCTCATCGCGCGCTGACGCGATCCGTCGGTTGCCGCGTGGTTGCCGCGGCGGGCTCGCGTCCCTGGACCGCCGGAAGCGCATACCGATATGCATACCGAAATGGTATGTTCGGTGGCGTGGCCACCGAACAGATCGCGGTACGTCTGCCCGCGGAGCAGCTTGCTGTGCTCGACGACCTCGTCGCCCGGGGCGTGTACGACAGCCGAGCCGCCGCGGTCCGGGCCGGCGTCGACGCCGTGCTCGAGCTCGACCGGCGTCGCCGCGCCGACGAGGCCATCGTCGAGGGGTACCGAACGCAGCCGCCCACCCCTGCGGAGCGAGCGGCAGCCGTCGCGTCGTTGCGCGACGCGATCGCCGAGGAGCCGTGGTGAGCGAGCCCCGACGCGGCGAGGTGTGGTGGGGCGAGATCGAAGGCATCGGGCGTCGGCCGTTCCTGGTGATGACTCGGACCGCCGCGATCCCGGTGCTGCACAGCGTCCTCGCGGCACCGGTCACGCGAACCGTCCGCAACATCCCCACCGAGCTCCGGCTCGGTCCGGACGACGGGATGCCCACGAAATGCGCGGCGAGCTTCGACAACCTGCGAGTCGTTCCGAAGGCGTACCTCGTCGAGCGGCAATGTGCGCTGGCACCGCTCCGACTCGCGGAGGCATGCGACGCGATCCGGGCCGCGGTGGACTGTTGATCCGCTGCGAGGGATGCGCGCCGCGCGCCGAGTCGGCTGCCTGCCGGCGCGGCGTCAGGTCCCGAGCTGGTCGCGCAGCTCGCGCTTGAGCACCTTCCCGTAGGCGTTGCGGGGCAGCTCGTCGACGAACACGTACCCCCGGGGGAGCTTGTAGCCCGCGAGGGAGCCGGCACACAGCGCCTGGAGCTCGTCGCGCAGCGCTTCCCCGGCGTCGGGGGAGACCACCACCGCGGTGACGACCTCGCCCCACGTCCGGTCGGCCACACCGATGACGGCGACGTCGCGCACCGCGGGATGGGTCGCGAGCACCGCCTCGACCTCCACCGCGTAGACGTTGGACCCGCCCGTGATGATGAGGTCCTTGGCCCGGTCGAGCAGGTAGACGTAGCCGTGCTCGTCGGCGCGACCGAGGTCGCCGGTGTGCAGCCAGCCGTTGCGCAGCGTGGCGGCCGTCGCCTCCGGCCGCTGCCAGTAGCCGAGCATCACCGCCGGGCCGCGCACGCACACCTCACCGATGTCGCCCGTCGGCACCTCGACGTCGTGCTCGTCGAGGATCCGTACGTCCATCCCGGGCCGCGCGTACCCGGCCGAGCGGAGGCGCTCGGGTCGGTCACCCCGATGGGCGGTGGCGTGGTCCTCGGCCGGCAACACGGTGGCGGTCATGGGCGTCTCGCCCTGGCCGAACAGCTGGACGAACACGGGGCCGAACCCGTCGAGAGCCCGCTCGAGCTCCGACGGCGCGAACGGCGCACCGCCGTAGACGACGTGGCGGAGGTCGGGGAGCTCGGCGGACGCCCCGGCGGCCACGGCGTCGGTGAGCATGACGATCTGGGTGGGGACCATCCACGTGTTCGTGACGCGCGCGTCGCGCAGCAGCCGGAGGATGGCGGGCGGGTCGAAGCTCGGGTCGGTGGGGATCACCTGGTGGGCGCCGCGCGCGGTCGCGGCGAGCGCGTGGAACCCGGCACCGTGGGTCAGCGGGGCCGCGTGGAGCGTGACGTCGGCCTCGGTCATCGGCGTGAGGTCGGCGAGCCACGACGCCACCACGAACGCCAGGTTGCCGTGGGTGAGCATCGCGCCCTTCGGCCGGCCGGTGGTGCCCGAGGTGTAGAAGAGCCAGGCCAGGTGGTCGCGCTCGACCGGGACGACCGCATCGCCGTCGCCATCGGACGAAGCGATGAGCGCCTCGTGTCCGTGCGTGCCGGCCGGCACCCGGTCGGCCCCGTCGCCGGCCACGACCACGTGCACGCCGTCGAGCGCAGCGCCTCGCACCACGTCGACGCCCTCGGGGTCGGTGCAGACCGCCACCGCGCCGGAGTCCTCGACGTGGTAGCGCACCTCGTCGGCGGTGAAGCGCGCGTTCAGGGGGACGAGGCCCACGCCGGCCTTGAAGCACGCGTACATCGCCTCGAGCAGCTCGGGCCGGTTCCGCATGAGCACCCCGACCCTGGTGCCCGGCGCGGCCCCGAGGCCGGCCAACCCACGCGCGAGCGCGTTGGTGCGCCGGTCGAGCTCGGCGTAGGTGCAGTGGCGATCGCCCCAGCTCACGGCGGGCCGGTCCGGCACCCGCTGGGCCGTGTTGGTGAGCATGCGACCGATGTTCATCGCCGGCTCCCGGGTCAGCTGCCGGTGAACTCGGGCGGGCGGCCCTCGACGAAGCTGCGGATCCCCTCGAGCCGGTCGCTCGTCGTGCTGATGAGCCCCAGCGCGGCGCGCTCCTCCGCGAACGCGGTGACCACGTCGCTGTCGAGGGAGCGGCGGTAGAGCCGCTTGGTCATCCCGAGGGAGCGGGTGGGGCCCTGGGCCAGGCGCTGCGCGAGCTCCATCGCGGTGTCGAGGACCGCATCGGCGGGCACCACGCGGTTGACGGCTCCCCACTCGCTCAGGGTCTCTGACGTGACCGCGTCGCTCAGCAGCGCGAGCTCGGCCAGCCGGTGGAGGGGGAGGAGCCGGGGCATGAAGTAGGGGTCGCCGGCGTGGGGGATCATCCCGCGACGGGTGAACACGTGGGTCCAGCGGGCGCCCTCGGCCGCGACCACCAGGTCGCCGAGGAGTGCGAGGAGGAACCCCGCGCCGGCCACCGTGCCGTTCACCGCGCTGACCACCGGCAACTCGGTGTCCCACATGGTGAGGAAGAGGTCGTTGTAGTCGGCGGTGCGCCAGCGGTAGTCGAGCGGTCCGTCCTCGGCGATGGCCTCGTTCGACGCGCCGGCCTCGGCGCCGGTGCAGAAGTCGCGACCGGTGCCGGTGATCACCATCGCGCGCACCGCGCGGTCGGCGGCGGCGTCACGGATGGTGCGGGTCAGGGCCCGGCAGGTGTCGAGGTCGATCGCGTTGCGCCGCTCCGGGCGGTCGAGCCGCACGCACAGCACGGCGCCGTCGGACTCGACCACGAGGCCGGGAGCATCGGTCACGAGCGGTCCTCCTGGGCGACCCCGGGTGGGGGATCGGACTAGGTTCGAAAACATGACACTAGTGCCAAGTTTCGCCGCGGCCCCCGGTCCCGGAGCCGGCGAGGGCCTCGAGCGCGCGTTGCTCGGGGCACCCGTCCCCGAGTCGGCGAAGGTGGAGATCTACTCCGGTGTCGCCCGCCTGTCGCGGACCGTCTGGGGCGCCGAGGTGCGGGTCGCCGGGTCCCGGCCCGAGGTCGCGGTGATGCTCTGCCACCCGACCGCGAACTTCCTCGGGCACTACGCGCTCCCCGGACTCGCCGCCCGTGGTTTCGGCGCGGTGGGGTTCACCACCCGCTACGTGGGCAACGACACCAGCCTCATCATGGAGAACTGCCTGGTGGACATCGGCGCGATGGTGCGCCATCTCGCCGAGCGCGGCTACGAGAAGGTCGTCCTGGTCGGCAACTCGGGCGGCGCATCGGTGGTGCCCTATTACCAGGCGCAGGCCCGCACGCCCACCGTTGCCGCTCCCCCCGGAGGCGGGCCCGATCTCACCACCCACGCGCTGCCGCCGGTGGACGGCGTCGTGATGCTCAACGCGCATCCGTCGCGGGCGCGGCTCAGCACGGAGTGGCTCGACCCCGCGATCACCGACGAGACGCACCCGTTCGTGCGGGACCCCGCGCTCGACATGTTCGACCCCCGCAACGGCCCGCCGTTCAGCCTGGAGTTCGTGGCGCGCTACCGCGCCGCGCAGCTCGCGCGGAACCGCCGCATCTCCGCGTGGGCCGAGGAGCAGCTCGCCATCCTCGCCGCGCCCGGCCACTTCCCGACCGGCCTCGAGGACCTCGCCTTCGTCGTCCACGGCACCTGTGGCGACCTGCGCATGCTCGACGGTGCGATCGACCCGAGCGACCGCGAGGTCGGGGTGAGCCTGTGGGGGCCGCCGGCGGTGGCCAACTACCTGCCGGCGGGGATCAGTCGCGTCTCGACGCTGCGCTCCTGGCTCAACCAGTGGTCGGTCGACCACACGCGCGCGAACGCGCTCGACTGGCTGCCCGAGATCGACGTCCCCGTGCTGGTCGTGTCCGGCACCGCCGATCCGACGGTCCTGCCGCACATGGGCCGGGAGATGTTCGCGGCTGCGACGGCGGCCCCGGCGCGCGAGGTCGTGGAGATCGCCGGTGCCACCCACTACTTCGAGGGCCAGCCCGAGCTGCTCGCGCAGGCGCTCGACCGGATCGCCGCCTGGATCCACGAGCAGGTCTGACCGGTGAGCGGTCCGGCCGCGGTCCCGGGCGAGTTCACCGTCCTCCCGGACCTCATGGACGCGGCGGTCGCGCAGATCGGCGCACGCGAGGCCTACGTCGACGGCGAGCGCCGGGTCACGTTCGCCGAGTGGATGCGTGCGGCCGACGGCGTGGCCGCGGCGCTGGCGGAGCGGGGCGTGGGTCGGGGCGACGTGGTCGCGCTGTGGTTCGACGGGACGGTCGACTACGCGATCGCGTACGCCGCGGTGGTGCGCCTCGGCGCCGTGGCGACCGGGATCAACCCGCGGCTCGGCCCGCGTGAGGTGGGCGCGATCCTCGGCCGTTGCAGGCCGCGCCTCCTCGTCGCCCCCGACTCCGCCGTGGTCCCGCACGGTGCGCCCCGGATGGCCCGGCTGTCCCTCCCCGAGCTCGTCGCCGCCCAGACCCGGCCGGGCGGCAGCCCCCGTCCGCCCGGTGACCCGACCGATCCCGTCTGCATCATCTGGACCAGCGGCACGACCGGAATCCCCAAGGGCGCCTGGTTCGACCACCGGGGGCTGGCCGCCGCGGTGCCGGCTGCGGGGGCGATGACGGTCGCGTTCGACCGGCGGATCAGCGGGCTGCCCATGGCCCACGCGGGCTTCATGGCCAAGCTCTGGGAGCAGCTCGCGATGGGGGTGACGATCGTGCTCGCGCCCACCCCGTGGAGCGCGCCGTCGATGCTCGACGTGCTGGTGCGCGAGCACATCACGGTGGTGGCCGCCGTTCCCGCGCAGTGGGCGAAGCTGGTCGAGCTCCCCGACGTGATCTCAGCCGATCTCACGGGCGTGCGCATCGGCCTCAGCGCCACGGCGCCGGCGTCCCCGGAGCTGATCGCGCGCGTGGTCGACACAATCGGGTGCCCGCTCGTGGTGCGGTACGCGATGACCGAGTCACCGTCGATTACCGGGACCGCCCCGACCGATCCGCCCGCGGTGCAGTACGAGACGGTCGGGCGCACGCAAGCGGGGATGGAGGTCGACCTCGTCGACGACGCAGGGATCCCGGTCGCGCCGGGTGCAGTGGGACGGGTGCGCGTCCGGGGCGCCTGCGTGATGCGGGGCTACTGGGACGATCCGGAGGCGACGGCGGCGGTCCTCGGTCGGGACGGCGCGCTGCTGAGCTCCGACTTGGGTCGCTTCGACGTCGACGGCAACCTCGTCCTGCTCGGCCGGGTCGACGACCTCTACATCCGCGGCGGGTACAACGTGTACCCGCTCGAGGTGGAGCACGTGCTCGCCGAGCACCCCGCGGTGGACCGGGTCGCGGTGGTCGGGGTGCCGGCCGAGGTGATCGGCGAGATCGGGGTGGCCTACGTGGTGCCGCGCGACCCGGCGGCGCCGCCGGACCTCGCGTCCCTGCGCAGGTGGGTGGCCGGCCGGCTCGCCGACTACAAGGCGCCCGACCGATTGGTGCTCTGCGCGGACCTCCCGCTCACCCCGATGGCCAAGGTCGACAAGGCCGCGCTGCGTCGGACGGGGTCGGACGGCGTCGGACGGGACTTGACGTAATCGTCAGGTTACGGTGGGGGCCGCCGCCCGATCGAGGAGCCCACGATGTCCATCGCCCTGACCGACGAGCACCGCGCCCTGGCCGACGTGGTGCGAACGTTTGCCGCCGACCGCGGGCTGACCGCCGCCGCCCGCGCCGCGCTCGAGGCCGCCGACGAAGGCCGTCCCCCGTTCTGGGACGAGCTGGCCGGCCTCGGGTGGCTGGGCCTCCACCTCCCCGAGGAGCACGGTGGCCAGGGGTACGGGCTGGAGGAGCTCGCCGTCGTGGTGGAGCAGCTCGGCGCCGCCGTCGCCCCGGGACCGTTCCTGCCGACCGTGCTCGCAGCCGCGGTCATCCTCGAGGCGGGCACGGCCGACGACCACGCCCGGCTCCTCCCCGGGCTCGCCGACGGCTCGGTGACCGCGGCGGTCGGCCTCTCCGGCACGCTCACCCGCACCGGCGACCGGATCTCGGGTGATGCGGGGCTCGTGCTCGGCGCCGGCACCGCCGACCTCCTGCTCCTTCGTGTGGGCGACGACCTCGCGGTGGTGGACCGCGCGGCGGCGACGGTTGCGACCGACCCGGGCCTCGACCCCACGCGACGCGTGGGGACGGTCGCGGTCGACGGCCCCGCCCTCGCCGTCCTGCAAGGCGGGCTCGCGGTGGCGCGTCGCGTGGGCCGCACGCTGGCGGCGACGGAGGCCGCCGGCGGGGCGCGGACCTGCACGGCGATGGCGGTCGACTACGCCAAGGTGCGCGAGCAGTTCGGCCGGCCGATCGGATCGTTCCAGGCGGTGAAGCACCACTGCGCCGAGATGCTCGTGGCCACGGAGCTGGCCGCCGCCGCGGCGTGGGACAGCGCGCGTCGGGCCGCGGCCGATCCGGTGGAGCGCGACCTCGCCGCCGCGGTCGCGGCCGCGCAGGCGCTGCCCGCGTACCGGCGGTGTGCGGAGAAGAGCATCCAGATCCACGGCGGCATCGGCTACACGTGGGAGCACGACGCGCACCTGCACCTGCGTCGCGCAGCGACGCTTGCGGCGATGTTCGACGTTCGTGACGCGTCGGCGGACGTCACTGCATCGGTGCGTGCGGGCGTGACCTGCGGGCCCGACGTCGAGCTCCCCCCGGAGGCCGAGGAGCACCGGGCCGAGGCGCGTGCGTTCCGAGCCCGGCTCGACGCCCTCCCCACCGCGGAACGGCGGGCCGCGCTCATCGACTCGGGTTACTTCGTACCGCACTGGCCCCGTCCCTGGGGGCGCGGCGCGGATGTCGTCGAGCAGCTCGTGCTCGAGGAGGAGCTCGCCGGGGTGGAAGGCCCCGACCTGGGCATCGGGAGCTGGGTCGTGCTCACCCTGGTGCAGGCCGGGACCAACGAGCAGCTGGCCCGATGGATCCGTCCGAGCCTCGAGGGGACGGAGCGGTGGTGCCAGCTGTTCAGCGAGCCCAACGCCGGATCCGACGCGGCCGCGATCAGCACGCGCGCCACCCGGGTCGACGGCGGTTGGACGGTGACCGGCCAGAAGGTGTGGACCAGTGACGCCATGACCTCGACCATGGGCCTGGCGACCGTGCGCACCGATCCCGACGCACCCAAGCACGCCGGCGTCACCGCGATGGCGATCGACATGCGGGCATCCGGGGTCGAGGTGCGCCCGCTGCGCGAGATCACGGGCGAGACGCTGTTCAACGAGGTCTTCTTCGACGACGTGTTCGTCCCCGACGACGACGTGGTCGGCGAGGTCAACCAGGGGTGGGCGGTCGCGCGTGCGACGCTCGGCAACGAGCGGGTGTCGATCGGCTCCAACCAGAGCGACCTCGGCCTGCCCGACGCACGCGAGCTGGTCGCGCTGGCCGACCGGTACGCGCCCGGCGACGCCGGGGCTGCACGCGACGTCGGCGTGTTGATCGCCGAGGGCCAGGCGATGGCCGCGCTCAACCTGCGTCACGTGCTCCGTGCGCTCGTGGGCGGCCCACCCGGGCCGGAGGGCAACGTCACCAAGCTGCTCTCCGCCGAGCACGCGCAGCGCGTGGCCGGGCTCGGGATGGAGCTGGCCGGACCGGCCGGCATCGCCGATGGCGAGCCCAGGTTGACGCGGGCCTACCTGTTCAGCCGGTGCCTGACCATCGCGGGCGGCACCTCCGAGATCGTCCGCAACGTGATCGCGGAGCGGATCCTCGGCCTGCCCCGCGATCCGCTGGCGCGGTGAGGAAAGGGGGAGGGATGAGCGAGGGGCT
>BTUT01000066.1:0-10543 GCA_045862935.1 Acidimicrobiia bacterium | reverse complement strand
GGTCCGATGCCCGCCATCTCGTACGCGGCGCGCGACGCGTCGACCGTCGGACCCGGGGTCTCCTCCATGGGGAGCCACGGGTGGTGCACCTCGAACGCGCCGAGCCGCCGGGTGCGCACCGTCGTCGCGCGCAGGTAGATGGGGGTGCTCGTGTAGCGGTGGGCGTGCTCCGCCTTGCACAGGATCACCGCGGCCGCGCCTTCGTCGGGGCTGCAGAACATGTACTGCGTGAGCGGGTAGTTCAGCATCGCCGACCCGAGGATCTCCTCCTCCGTGAGCGGCTTGCGCCGGAAGGCGTTCGGGTTCAGCGCGCCGTTGCGGTACCCCTTCGCCGCGACCCTCGCGAGGGTCCGGTGCGAGATGCCGTGGTCGTGCATGTACTTGTTGATCTTCATGCCGAAGAACTTCGTGGTCACGAACTGACCCACGTCGCCGTACCACTCGGGGCACGCGTAGAGACGGGGATCGGAGCCGAACGCGCCGGGCGGGTGCTTGTCCATGCCGACCGCGATCCCGAGGTCGTGGTCGCCGAGGCGGATCGTGTTCGCCGCGAGGGTGAGCGCGCTCGCGGCGGTGGCGCAGCCGTTGTAGACGTCGGTGAACGGGATGCCGGTGAGACCCATGAGCGCGACGACCGCGTCGGGGTTGTCGATCTCGTAGCTGCCCGCGAACGCGAACTGGATGTCGCGCCACTCGACCCCGGCGTCGTGGAGCGCGTTGCGGATCGCGACCGCACCCATCTCGATGCCGGTGACGCCCGGGAACCGGCCGAAGGGGTGCAGCCCCACACCCACGACGGCCACGGAGGGAGTCGGCTCGCTCATGACGTGCTCCCTTCGGGGGCGCGGACGACGGGTCGGAAGGCGAAGGTCACGACCTCGTTGCCCTCGTCGTCGGTGCGGAACGGCACCACGGTGAGCTCGACCTCCATGCCCTGGGCCAGGCGCTCGGGGTCGTTCTCGGTGAGCCGGGCCTCGACCTTCACCTCGCCGTCGAGCTCCACGTAGCCGACGCCGAACGGCACGAACTCGGCGCCGGTCGGTCCGGCGTACGGCGGGGGTGGAGGGAACGACTGGGTCGTCCACGCCCACAGCCGGCCGCGGCGTGCGAGCAGGTGCTCGGCCATCTCGGTCGACGCACAGCGCGGGCACGAGCCCTGCGCAGGGAACGTCACGATCCCACACGCCGTGCAGCGACTCCCGATGAGCTGGGGGTCGTCGGCCGGCCAGGTGAACACGCCCTCGGCGATCGGCACGGTGGTCATGGCGTGCTCCGTTCGTCTCCGGTGCGGTGTGCCTTGCGCGCCGCGACCGCCTCGGGGGTCCAGGCCCGGGCGCGCAGCTCGTCCTTCACGACCTTGCCGGTGGCGTTCACCGGCAGTGACTCGACGAGCTCGACGTAGCGCGGTGCCTTGAAGTTCGCCATCTCGCCGCGCGCCCACTCGATGATCTCGGCGGGTGCCTCGGCCGTGTCGCATCCCGGCGCGGGCACCACGAACGCCAGGCCCACCTCGCCGAGGCGATCGTCGGGCACCCCGATCACCGCGACCTGCGAGACGCCGGGGTGGCGCAGGAGCAGGTTCTCGATCTCCGCGGGGTACGCGTTGAACCCGCCCACGATGAACATGTCCTTGATGCGACCCACGATGCGCAGGTGCCCGTCGGCGTCGAAGGTGCCGAGGTCGCCGGTGCGGAGGAAGCCGTCGGCGTCGAAGGCTGCGGCCGTGGCCTCGGGGTCGTCGAGGTAGCCCAGCATCACGGTGTCGGCGCGCACGATCACTTCGCCGGCCTCGCCGGGCGGCGTGTCGTGCCCCTCGGCGTCGACCGTGCGGACCTCGAAGCCGGGCAGCGGCACGCCGACGGTGGTGGCGATCTGCTCGAAGTCGTCGCCGGGCCGGCTGCACGTGGCCGTGCCGGCCTCGGTGAGCCCGTAGCCGGTGACGATCTTCTCGTAGGGCAGCTCCTCGCTCATGCGCCGGATGAGCTCGACCGGGATGTCGGCCGCACCGGTCACGGCGAGCCGCAGGCTGGAGAGGTCGTAGTGGCCGCGGTCGGGGGAGTCGAGGATCGACTGGTAGATCGTGGGCGCGCCGGGGAGCACGGTGATGCGCTCGCGCTGCACGAGGTCGAGGACCGTGGGAACGTCGAACACCGGGACCGGGTAGATCGTGGCCCCGCGCATCAACGACGCGAGGCACCCGGCCTTGTAGCCGAAGATGTGGAAGAACGGGTTGGCGATCGCGTAGCGGTCGCCCTCGCGCAGGCCCACCACGTCGCACCAGTCGAGGTAGGCCTGCAGCGTCTGCCCGTGGGCCATCACCACGCCCTTGGGGTTGCCGGTGGTGCCCGAGGTGAACACGACGTCGCTCGGGTCGTCGGTGCCGACCGACGCGACCCGCGCGTCGAGGTCGCGTTCGGGGACGGACTCGCCGCGCGCGCGGAGGTCGTCCCAGCCCATCGCGCCGCCGCCGGGCTCGCCGGAGATCAGCACCGTGTGCGCGAGCGCGGGCAGATCGACCCCGGCCTCCGCGAGGAGCGCCGGGTAGTCGGTGTCGAGGAAGCCGCGCACCGTGAACAGGGCGCGGGCGCCGCTGCGAGCCAGGACGTAGCCCGCCTCGGCGCCCTTGAACCGGGTGTTCACCGGCACGAGCACGCCGCCCGCCGTGGTGATGCCGAGCGCGGCGACCAGCCACTCGAGCGAGTTCGGCGCCCACACCGCGACGCGGTCGCCCCGCTCGATGCCCGAGGCCATGAGTCCCCGTGCGGCGTCGCCGACCATCGAGGCGAGCGTCGAGTAGGCGACGCGCCGGTCGCCGTCGACCACGGCCTCGGCCGCGCCGAACCGGCGAGCGCCGTCGCGCACCATGGCCGGGAGCGTCGGCCACCTGACCTCGCTGCGCACCCCTGACCCCCCGTTCTCCCCCGAGCGCCCGCGCGGCCGAGCCGCGTGGCGGACACTAGCGCGGAAAGCAGATTTGCGAAATCCGGATACCGCCTTATCATCTGGGCCAGCACCCGAGGGGCCCGGCATGATCCAGCACGACCACGAGTACCACAGCCTCACGGTGGCGGCGGTCGTCGACGAGACCGACGACACCCGCTCGTTCGTGCTCGACATCCCTGCGGAGCTCGCGGACGCGTTCGCGTACGTCGCCGGGCAGTTCTGCACGTTCCGGGCCGAGATCGACGGTGAGCCGGTCGTGCGGTGCTACTCGATGTCGAGCTCACCCGAGCGCGGTGAGCCCTTCACCACCACGGTGAAGCGTGTGCCGGGCGGGCGCATGTCGAACTGGATGATCGACACGCTCGCCCCGGGTGACCGAATCGAGGTGATGCGTCCCGCGGGGCTCTTCGTCCTGCACGAGCGCGACACCCCGATCGTCGCGTTCAGCGGAGGCAGCGGCATCACGCCGGTCATGTCGATCGTGAAGAGCGCGCTCACGGCGACGGCGCGCGAGATCCACCTGATCTACGCGAACCGCAGCGCCGACTCGGTGATCTTCTACGACGAGCTCGAGCGCCTCGAGTCCGAGGCGGGCGGTCGGCTGTCGGTGCACCACCACCTCGACTCCGACCGAGGCTTCCTCGACGCTTCCGCGTGCGCCGCGCTCGTCGGCGACCGCGCACACGGCGACTTCTACGTCTGCGGACCCGGTCCGTACATGGACACGGTGGAGGCCGGGCTCGCCGGCCTGCACGTGAAGCCCGGGCAGCTGTTCATCGAGCGGTTCGTGACCCCCGACGACCCGGCGACGCTCACCGAGCGCTCGCACACCGAGACGCTGGTCGTGCGGATCAAGGGCCGCAAGCACACGCTCGACTACCAGGTCGGCGACACGATCCTCGACGCCACCCGCCGGGCGAGCCTCGGTGCCCCGTTCTCGTGCGAGTCGGGGAGCTGTGCCACCTGCATGGCGCACCTCGACGCCGGGTCCGCGAGCATGCGGGTGAACAACGCCCTCACCCCGGCAGAGGTCGACGACGGCTGGGTGCTCACCTGCCAGGCGATCCCCACGAGCCGCGAGGTCGTGGTCAACTACGACGCTTGAGCCCGAGGGTGGGCGCTCGCGAGGTCGGCCCCCGCCGACGCGTCGAGGGCACGGGCGGCGTGCCCCCGGCGGCACCGGGCGTCACTCGGTCAGGTCGCGCAGGACCTCGTCGGTGTGCTCGTGCAGCCGGGGCGCCACCCGGTACGAAGGCGTGAACCCCTCGATCCGGATCGGGTTGCCCACCATGCGCAGTGGACCATCCGCGGTGTCGACGGCCACGATCGTGCCCCGCGCCCGGGTCACGTCCCCGTCGAGCGCTTCGCCGAGGTCGTGCACCGGACCTGCGGGCACGCCCTGCGCCTGCAGCCGGGTGACCCACTCGTGGGTGCTCGACTCGAGGAGCCGCGCGCTGAGCAGCGGGATCAGCTCGTCGCGGTTCGCCGCGCGGGCGTCGATCGTGGCGAAGCGCGCGTCGGTCGCCCACGCCGGGCGGTCGAGGGCCGTGCAGCAGCGTTGCCAGAACTCGTCGTGGGTCACGAACAGCGCGAGGTGCCCGTCGGCGGTCGCGAACAGCTGCGCGGGCACGTAGAAGGAGTGCGCGCCGAGCGGGTGACGCTCCGGGACCGCTCCGGCGTTGAGGTAGGCGGCGGCGCGGTAGTTCATCTGCGCCAGCATCGTCTCGAACAGCGAGATGTCCACCTGTCCACCGGTGCCGTCGAGGACCTTCGCCACGAGCCCGAGCGCCGCCATGATCCCGGTGGAGTTGTCGACCGCGGGATAGCCGGCGAGCACGGGCGGACCGCCGGGCTCCCCGGTCATCGACGCGACCCCGCTCGTCGCCTGCACCACGTAGTCGAACGCGGTCCGGTCGGCTCCGGGGCCGTCGAGTCCGTAGGCGGTGATCGCCACGCAGACGATCCTCTCGTTGAACCGGCGCAGCGACGCGTAGTCGAGCCCCAGCTCGCGGATCGCCGACGGTCGCAGGTTCGCGATCAGCGCCTGCGCGGTCTCGGCGAGCGCACCGAGCTGCCGCTGCCCTTCGTCGGTCGCGAGGTCGAGGTGGATGCTGCGCTTGTTGCGGTTCACGGAGGCGAAGTAGGTGCTGTGCCCGTCGATCGTGTGCGAGCGCACCTTGCGCGAGAGGTCGCCGGTGGCGGGCTCGACCTTGATGACGTCGGCGCCGAGGTCGGCGAGCAGCATCCCCGCGAACGGGCCCGCGAGGATGTGCCCGACCTCGATGACCCGGATGTCGGCGAGAGGGCCGCGCGACGCTGGGGCCACGGGGTCGACGGCGCGCTCAGAGCGCGTTCGCGAGCGACGCGACGAACGCTTCGGTCCGCTGCTTCGATGCGCGCCGTGCTGCACCGTCGCGACCGTAGGGCACCACGCGCACCGAGAGATCGGTCACCCCCGCGTCGCGGAAGCGACGCAGGCGGGCCTCCACCCGGGCCTCGTCCCCGGCGGCGAGCACGTCCCCCACGTCGGCGGAGTCGCCGTGCTCGAGGAGGCGCTGGTAGTTCGGGGAGTACTCGGCGTGGCCGAGCACCTCGTTGGTCCAGGCGCGCACCGCGTCGACCTCGTCGTTCGCGCAGACTGCGACCGGCACGCCGGCGACGATGCGCGGCGCGGGCCGCCCGGCGTCGGCCGCGGCCTTCGTGATCCTCGGCGCGACGTGCCCCTCGATGGCGCGCTCGTCGGCCATCCACAGGACCGTGCCGCTCGCGTGCTCGCCCGCGACGCGCAGCATCACCGGTGCGAGCGCGGCGAGGAGGATCGGGGTGGGCGGGAGATCGGTGACGTCGAGCGGGCTGTGCACCCGGAACTCGTCGTTCTCGACGTCGACCGTGCCGGGGCCGCGGAACGCCGCGTTCAGCACCTCGAGGTAGCTGCGCACCAGGTGGGCGGGGCGCTCGTAGGGGAGGCCGAGCTGGTCGGACACGATCCAGTGGTGCGACGGACCGAGCCCGAGGGTGAAGCGGCCCTCGCACACTGCCTGCACCGAGAGGGCTTCCTGGGCCATGGCGACGGGGTGGCGGGTCTGGATCGGGAGGACCGCGCTCCCGATCTCGATCCGGCTGGTGGCCTGGCCCATGAGGGTCATGGCCGTGAACGCGTCGAACTCGCCGGGGATCTGCGGCACCCAGATCGAGGCGAACCCGGCCTCCTCGGCGGCCTGCGCGCCGCTCACCAGGCGGGCGGCCTTCTCGCGGTAGCGCCCGCGGTCCGGGCCGATCATCAGGCCGATCTGCATCGTCGCCGAACCCTCCCGGTGCCGTCTCCGCGACGGCGCCGAGCGACCCTAACGGACGGCCGCACCGGGTGGCAATCCCGTTCTCGGAATCGGAGAAGCCGCTTGCGCCCTCTCCGGGGGGTGTTCCATACTCACCCCGGACGAGGGGGCGACCAGAGGGGGTTGGATGAGCCGGGTCGCGGTGGTGACGGGCGGGGCCTCGGGAGTGGGCCTGGCGGTCGCGCGCCGACTCGCCGAGCGGGGCGACCGGGTCGGCGTGCTCGACATCGACGGCGATGCGGCGGAGCGGGCCGCGGCCGGCATCCGCGCGGTCGGCGGTGAGGCGATCGGCTGCGCCGTGGACGTGAGCGACCGCGCCTCGGTCGACGCCGCGCTCGGGCAGGTCCGCAGCGCGTTCGGCCCGCTCGAGATCGTGGTCACCAGCGCCGGGATCGCGCCGTTCGAGCGCTTCCTCGACATCTCTCTCGAATCCTGGAACCGGGTGCTCGAGGTCAACCTCACCGGAACGTTCCACTGCCTCCAGGCGGCGATCCCCGACATGGTCGCCGGGGGTTGGGGCCGGATCGTGACGATCTCCTCGTCGAGCGCGCAGCAGGGCGCTCCGCGCATGGGCCACTACTCGGCGTCCAAGGGTGGTGTCATCGCCCTCACCCGCAGCCTCGCCCGGGAGCTCGGCGGGACCGGGATCACGGTGAACACGGTCCCGCCCTCCACCGTCTCCACCCCGATGCAGCAGGGCGCGCAGGCGCGGGGCGACCTGCCGAGCGACGAGCTCCTCGCGGCACGCATCCCGGTGGGGCGCGTCGGCACCCCCGACGACATCGCCGCGGCGTGCGTGTTCCTGTGCTCCGACGACGCGTCGTACATCACCGGTCAGACCATCGGAGTGAACGGAGGGACGGTGCTGTGAGCAGCGCGAGCAGCTCGGCAGGCGCCGCACGGGGCGCGAGCGGCCCGGCGCGTCAGCGCCCGGAGCGGGGAGCATGACCCCCCGCCTCCCGCCGACGACCCGGGAGCAGTGGGACGACGCCACCCGCGTCGCGATCACCGCGGGCTTCGGCGCCGCCGCGGCCGACCGCTTCCTGGGTGACGGGCCCGACGCGTCGCCCATGCCCAACGTGCTGGGCACGCTCCTGCACCACCCCCGGCTCGCGGCATCCTGGCTCGCGTACAACCGTGAGCTGCTCTTCGAGCCGGTGCTCGACCCGCGCCTGCGCGAGCTGGCCATCCTGCGGGTGGCCTGGCGCACCCGGTCGGCCTACGAGTGGGCGCAGCACGTGCGCTTCGGCCTGACGGTGGGGGTGACCGCGGCGCAGGTGGACGCGCTCACCACCTCGGCGGGCGCCGGCGTGCTCACGGCCCTCGAAGCCGACGTCGTCGCCGCGGCCGACCAGCTCCTCGACGGCTACCGGATCGCCGATGACACCTGGGACCGGCTCGCCGAGCACCTCGACGAGCGCCAGCGACTCGAGCTCATCTTCGTGGTCGGCAGCTACGCCTGCTTGGCGATGGTCTTCAACACCGCGGGCATCGAGTTCGACGCCGACATGCACGACATCCCCGCACCCCCGATCCCCGAGGAGGACTGACGATGGCGAGGTGGCCCAAGCCGCCCGAGGGCAGCTGGACGCAGCACTACACCCACCTCGGCACCGGCCCGGTGTCGATGGAGGACTCCACCTCCCCCGAGTTCTACGAGGACGAGCGCGAGGCCGTGTTCAAGCGCGCGTGGCTGAACGTCGGCCGCGTCGAGTCGCTGCCGCGCAACGGCAGCTACTTCACCAAGGAGATCGCGGTCGCCAAGACGTCGGTCATCGTGGTGCGCGGCATGGACGGCGAGGTGCGCGCCTTCCACAACATCTGCCGGCACCGAGGCAACAAGCTCGTCTGGCAGGACCTGCCGAGCGAGGAGACGAGCGGCACGTGCCGCCAGTTCGTGTGCAAGTACCACGGCTGGAAGTACGACCTCGACGGGTCGTGCACGTTCGTCCAGCAAGAGGGCGAGTTCTTCGACTTCGACAAGGCCGACTGGGGCCTGGTGCCGGTGCACTGCGACGTGTGGTCCGGATTCGTGTTCGTGAACCTCGACCGCGAGCCGCGCTGGTCGCTGCGTGAGTACCTCGGGCCGATGATCGGCGGGATCGAGGGCTACCCGTTCGAGCGGATGACGGAGCGCTTCGTGGTGCGCGCCGACGTCGGGAGCAACTGGAAGCTGTTCATGGACGCCTTCCAGGAGTTCTACCACGCACCCGTGCTGCACATGCGCCAGACGCCCGCCGCGTTCCACCTCCCCGCGCTCGAAGCCGGGTTCGAGGCACCGCACTACCAGATCGACGGCCCGCACGGTCTCGTGTCGACCGCCGGCATCCGCCCGTGGAACCTGCCCGACGAGATGGTCAAGCCCATGGAGCGGGCCACCCGCAGCGGCCTCTTCGGCCCGTGGGACGCGCCCGATCTCGGTGAGCTCCCGGCCGGCGTGAACCCGGCGAGCTGCGATCCGTGGGGCCTCGACTCCTTCCAGATCTGGCCGAACTTCGTGATCCTCATCTGGGGCCAGGGCTGGTACCTCACCTACCACTACTGGCCCACGGCGTTCAACCGCCACACCTTCGAGAGCACGCTGTACTTCGTGCCCGCTCGCAGCGCGCGCGAGCGCCTCGCCCACGAGATGGCCGCCTGCTCGATGAAGGAGTACGCGCTCCAGGACGGCAACACCCTCGAGGCGACGCAGACCATGCTCGAGAGCGGCTTCATCGACTCGTTCCCGCTCAACGACCAGGAGGTGCTGTGCCGCAACCTCCACAAGGTCGCGGTCGACTGGGTGGAGGGCTACCGCGCCGAGAAGGCGAACGCGGAGCGCGTGGGGGTGACGGCATGAGCGACCGCCTGCTGCCGGAGCCGTTCGCCGACCTCGAACCGTACGCGCGGGTGTGGGCGCTCGCCACCGAGGGTGAGCGCTACGACCGCCGACTGGCGAGCACCATGGACGAGCTCCAGGCGTTCTACGACGCGTGCTTCGGCCGGGTCGAGGAGGCGATCACCTACTGCGACCAGTTCGCCCTCGACGAGATGCCCGCGGACGCGGTGAACCTGATGCGCCTGCTCTACTCACTGGTGATCGTGTCGATGCCGGTCGAGGCGTGGCGCCAGCCCCAGGTGCCCGACGCGGGCGCGGCGCGTCTCGACCGCATCGTGGAGCCGGTGCCGTGACCGGGCCGACCCGGGCCGGCGGGGGAGCGACGTGAGCAAGTACCTGGATCTCGTGAACGCGCGCGAGCAGCCGATCGTGCTGCGCGCCGAGCGGTGGATCGACGTCGTGGGTGGCGAGGTGCGGTCGCCCGCGGTGATCGTGATCGAGGGTGAGCGGATCACGGCGATGGACCCGACCGGCGTCCCGAGCCCGGCGACCGAGATCGACCTCGGCGACGTCTCGCTCCTGCCGGGGCTCATGGACATGGAGCTCAACCTCGTGATCGGGGGCCCGTTCAGCGGGCACCCGAGACCCGACGTCGAGGAGAGCCCGTCGTTCAAGACGCTGCGCGGCGCCTTCAACGCGCGCACCACCCTGCACGCGGGGTTCACGACCGTGCGGAACCTCGGGCTGTTCCAGAAGACCGGGGGGATGCTGCTCGACGTCGACCTCGCGCGTGCGATCGACCTCGGGTGGATCCCCGGTCCCCGCATCATCCCCGCGGGCCACGCGATCTCACCGACCGGTGGCCACCTCGACCCCACGATGTTCCAGCGCCTGGCCCCGGGGATCATGCCGCTCACGATCGAGGAGGGGATCGCCAACGGTGTCGCGCAGGTGCGCCAGGCGGTGCGCTACCAGGTGAAGTACGGCGCGAAGGTCATCAAGGTCTCGGCGTCGGGCGGGGTGATGTCGCACGCGGGCGGGCCGCCCGGCGCGCAGCACTACTCCCAGGAGGAGTTCGATGCGATCGCCGAGGAGGCCCACCGCCTCGGCGTGAAGGTCGCGGCCCACGCGATCGGCGACGACGCGATCCGCGCGTGCATCCGCGCCGGCATCGACTGCATCGAGCACGGGTTCCTCGCCAGCGAGGAGACGATCCGGATGATGGTGGAGCACGGCACCTTCCTCGTGTCCACCACCGCCCTCACCGACTTCCTCGACGTGTCGAAGCAGGCGCCCGAGAAGCAGGCCAAGGCCGCCAAGGTGTTCCCGCAGGCCAAGTCGATGCTCACCGCCGCGATCGAGGCCGGAGTGAAGATCGCGTGCGGCAGCGACCTCCCGTGCTTCCCGCACGGGGAGAACTGGCGCGAGCTCGTGGCGATGGTCGAAC
>BTUT01000065.1:1999-10566 GCA_045862935.1 Acidimicrobiia bacterium | reverse complement strand
TACGGCGACGGAATTGGTCGTGGAGCAGCCAGATCCGGCGCCGAAACGGGCGGGTGAGGTGGGAGGGGGAGGGGGGAGGTGGGAGGGGGAGGGGGGAAGGGGGAGGGTCAGTCGGCGATGCGGAGCGCGACGGCCGGATGGATGTCGGAGGCGGCGCGTGCCGGCAGGATCGCGGCGACGAGCGACGCGGCCACGGCGAGGCACACCACGATCACGATGTCGCTCCACGCGATGCCGAACTCGAAGCCGCGCGCCCACGACTCGTTGGCGCGGGAGATCCCCCAGCTCGACACCACGGCGATGGCCACTCCCATGAGCGTGCCGGCGACCGCGACGAACGACGCCTCCACGATGAATGTCGACGCGACCGTGCGCCGGGAGAACCCGATGGCCCGCAGCACGCCGATCTGGCGGCGGCGCTCGCGCACGGCACGCACCATGATGACGCCGATCCCGGCGATGCCGACCACCAGGCCCACGCCGACGAACTGCTGCATGAGCGTGAAGAAGGCGTTGTTCTGGCTGAGCAGCACGTCGATGAGGCCGACGACGGTGTCGGCGTCGGCGCCGTTGGCCATGAACTCCGTCCGGATCTCCCGCACCGCGGCGTCGAGATCGTGGGCGCCCACGAAGTACCGAGAGACCACCGCGCGGTCGCCGAAGACGTCACGAACCGCGTCCTGGCCCATGAACGCGCCGCTGAACAGGTAGTCGTCGTTGGCGATCGCCGCGACGGTGAGCGTGCGCCGCTGACCGCTCACCCGGTCGACGAGCTTCACCCGGTCGCCGACCTCGAGCGAGCTGGGTGGCGGCCCGGCTCCCGGCGTGGCGAAGAACTGGTCGGCGATGATGAGGTTGGGATCCTCGAGCACGGCCTTCCACGCTGCTCGGTCCGATGGGTAGTCGCCGCGCTCGGTGAGCGACGGGGGCGCGTCGAGGAGCTCGGGACCGAACCCCGACAACGGCCAGTCGACCGGCGTCTCGCCCGGGCGGGTCCAGGTCGCGGTCTGGTACGACATCGGCGCGACGCGCGTCACGCCGGTGATCGCGGCGAGCTCGTCGGGTGGGATCGGGTTGCTGGGGTTGCTCGTGACCACCGCACCGAAGCCTCCGGAGAGCTCGCGGGCGAAGGTCCCCGCCTGGGTGTTGAACATGTGCGTCATCTGGCTCATGAACACGAGCGTGAGCACGACGATGGAGAACATCCCGAGCGTCATGCCCGTGCGGAAACGGCGAGCGAGTGGGTACGCCAGACCCACGCGCAGGGCCAACGCGTCGCCACTCGCGCGCGTGAGGAGGCGAGCGAGGCGATCCTCCTGGGTGACGAGCAGCGTGATCGCCGCCGCCGACATGAGCAGACCCTGGACGAGGAACAGCGGGATGTCGAGCGGCGCTCCGAGCTCGGTGCTGATCGGCACCGCCGCCGTCGCCCACACCAGCACCAGCACCGAGATCGCGCTCACCAGCGCTCGTCCGGGCACCACGCGACGGACAAGCAGACCGACGCCCGCGGCGGCGACGACCGGCCCGAGGATGAGCGCGAACTGGTCGGGCCCGCCGAATCCGAAGATCGAGAGCGCGACGCCGAGGATCACGGCGACGACACCGAAGCCGAGCCGTCGTGTCGACGTGCGTCGCGGCTTCACGTCGGGGAGATCGCGGATCGCGGCGATGATGTTGATGCGCGCGGTCCGGATGCTGGTGAGGATGATCGTGGTCATGGCGATCGCCAGGCCGATCGCGAACCCGGTGAGCAGCGTGACCTGCTCGAACGTGAAGTGCATGTCGAGGGCGAACTCCTCCGGCCCGCTCGACAGGATCGAGTCGGCCCGCCACGCGATGACGCGCCCGACGCCGATCCCGAGCAGTGCGCCGAGCGCGGAGGCGATCACCGCGTAGCACCAGCCCTCGGTGGCGAAGGTGGTGACGAGCGGGAGGCGCCGCAGGCCCAGCGCTCGGATCATGCCGAGCTCCGAGCGTCGGTCGTCGGCGAGCATCACGAAGATGTTCACGAGCAGCAGCACGCCCGCGGCCACCGCGAACATCCCGACGGTGAAGTAGAGCTGGGTGAGGGCCTTCGAGCCCTCCACCGCCTCGTCGATCAGGTCACGCTTGACGGGAACGGCCCTCGCGTCGATCCCCGCTGCCGAGAGCGTGCGCTCCAGGGCGTGGCGCACGACTCGGGTGTGCTCGACCCCGCGCTCGACGCCGCCCCGGTTCGACACGGCGACCACCGTGCTCGGGGGCTCGACGGCCGAGCCCGTCCCGGGGTCGGCTGCGGGGGCGGCGGCGTAGAGCCGGTCGATCGTTCCCGGGGCGACGAAGACGTTGTACGAACGGCGCCCCGCGGTCGCCGGCCAGAAGCCGGCCACCCCTTCCCGGGGCAGCACCCGCTCCACGGTCAAGGGCTCCGCCTGCCCGTAGGCGTGGACGGTGAGGTCGTCACCCGACCCGATCCCGAGGTGGTCGGCGAGGTCGCGGCTGATCGCCGCGCGCCCCGCCCGCGGTGTGGGCCCGTGGATCCCGGTGATCTCCGCGTCGTCACCGAACGCGCGCGCCGCGGAGAAGTCGGTCTCCACGATCTGGGCGCGGGGTCGGATGCGCGGAGGATCGCCACCCACCGCGGTCGCGCTGGCGGTGCTCAGCTCGAGCACCCCGTCGACCTCGGGGTGCTGGAATCCGGTGAGCGCCTGCTCGAGCGCGCGACCCTCATCCGTACCGGAGACGGTCACGGTGAGGTCGACGGGTCCGAGCTGCTCGTACGCGGACGCGCGGATCGACCGGTCGATCGTGTCGCCCACGATGAGCGATCCGGTGATGATCGCGGTGCCGAGCAGCGTCCCCGCGATCACGAGGAGCGACTCGATGGGCCGGCGGGTGGCGTTGCGCAGCGCGATGCGTCGCTGGACCGGTCGCGCCGCGAGCACGAAGAGGAACGGCAGCGAGACGACGAGCGCGACGCCGAGGGCGGTCATCGACCGGGCGCGCCGGTTCCGTCGGAGGACCCGGGCGTACCGTCGGAGACGACGCGCCCGTCACGCATGCGGACCAGCCGAGGAGCCGCGGCGCCGATCCCATCGTCGTGGGTGACCATCACGAGCGTGAGGCCCTCGGTGTGGAGCTCGCGCAACAGCTCGACGATCTCCGCCGACGTCTCGCTGTCGAGCGCGCCGGTGGGCTCGTCGGCCCAGACGATGCGCGGGCGAGCGGCGAGCGCGCGGGCGATCGTCACCCGCTGCTGCTCACCCCCCGAGAGCTCGGCCGGGCGGTGCCCGGTACGGTGCCCGAGCCCGACCCGGCCGAGGGTCTCGACCGCGCGCCGGCGGGCCTCCTTCGCGTGGACACCGGCGAGGAGGAGCGGCAGCTCGACGTTCTCGACCGCGGTCAGCACCGGGATGAGGTTGAACTGCTGGAACACGAAGCCCATCTGCGACGCGCGGTTGCGGGTGCGATCGGCGTCGGAGAGCGCGTGGAGGTCCTCGCCGTCGAGGAGCACGTGGCCGCCGTCGATGTCGTCGAGCCCGGAGAGGCAGTTGAGCAGCGTGGTCTTGCCCGAGCCGGACGGACCCATCACCGCGACGAACTCGCCCTCGTCGATGCGGAGGTCGACCGCCCGGAGCGCGGCGACCTCGGACGCGCTGGTCCGGTAGGTCTTGCTGACCGCGTGCGCCTGCAGCAGCGGGATCGGCTCGGTCGGGGCGGAGGTCACGTTCGGGGACGGCGGCACGTCGCGCCAGGGGTCAATCGGGCGCGTGCCCACCGGTGTAGCGCCGGCGCGCCGACTCCACCTCACGTGCGGCCGCCTGCGCGCCTTCCCAACCGCGGGTCTCGGTGCCCTTGCCGGGCTCGAGCATCTTGTAGACGTCGAAGAAGTGCTCGATCTCCTCCACGAGCATCGGGCGGCGCGCCTCGACGTCGACCAGGTCGTGGATCTCGCCCCACCGTGGGTCGCCCGCGGGCACGCAGAGGAGCTTCGCGTCGGGACCCTTCTCGTCGGCCATCCAGAACACCCCGATGACCCGCGCCCGCACGTGGCACCCGGGGAAGGTGGGCTCGTCGAGGAGCACCAGCGCGTCGAGCGGGTCGCCGTCCTCGGCGAGCGTCTCGGGGACGAAGCCGTAGTCGGTGGGATACACCGTGGCCGTGAAGAGGTGTCGGTCGAGCCAGATCGCCCCGGTGTCGTGATCGGCCTCGTACTTGTTGCGCGAGCCCTTGGGGATCTCGACGACGACCTCGATGTCCATCCGTGGGGGAGGCTACCGGCTCACCTGCGGCGGCCTCGTGCCGGTGACCTCAGCGGGCTGGAGCCGCCGCGGCCGGGGGACCGTTCATCCCCGCCCGCGCCACGACGAGGGGCGCGTCGGGGACCTCGATGAACCCGCGTCGGGGACGGTCGAGGTCGAAGGTGACGAAGAGGATCAGGATCACCACCGCGGCGGCGACGAACACCGGCACGATCGTGCGGCCGGTGAGCGCGAGGTAGAAGCCGAGGAAGCCGGTGGCGACGCTCGCGCCGAAGATCTGGAGCACCATCACGGCGTCGGGGATGCGGTTCGCGAGGGCCGCCTGGCGCGTCGTGTCCATGTCGATCATCTCGTTGAGGCTGTCCACGTAGAGGCGGGTCGCGCTCCCCGACGGATCCGCGCTCAGCGACTCACCCGCACGGGCCCACAGTCGGTTGGTCAAGGAATCGGTCCTCGCGCGCGCGTCGTCGTACGCCGCCGAGTCGGGCACCGCGGCGGCGAACGCGATGCGGACGTCGGCGTAGCGCGTCAGCAGCCGCAGCGAAGCGGAGCGCATCGGCTCCGGGATCGTCTGTGCGCGCAGGTAGGTCGTGCTGATCGCGTTCGCCTCGTCGGCGACGGTGGCTCGACGCGTCTCGTAGCGCCCCACCGCGAGCGACAACCCGAAGGCGAGCAGCAGGCCGACGAACCCCAGGAGCGTGGCTTGGACCGCGCTGGTCGCCTCCTTCAGGCGATCGCCGTGCCGCTCGTGCATGCTGCGTCCGAGGACGACACCGACGAGCGCAGCTCCACCCACGAGCGCGCACAGGATGATTGCGAGCACCACCGTGCTCTGTCGGAACAGCACCTCTCACCCCCGGTCCACACGTGGGGCCTTCGGCCCTCGAACGGAGGACCACGCGGAGGTTACGCTGCGGGCGCGAGCGAGGTGCCCCGGAGCGGGGGTCCGATGGACGAGGTTCGGAACGCACCTGGGGGAAGAGGCCGTCGGCACTTCGTCGGCGCGCTCGCTCGTACCAGCGTGCGCGCGGTGCTCGTGCTCCTGACGGTGGTCGCCGCGCTGCCCGTCGCCGGCCCGGTGCCGGTCGCGTCGGCGGCCGAGCCGTTCGACTCGCTCGTCCGCGCCACGATCCCGAGCCTGCCCTTCTACAGCCGCTCCGACCGCGCGGCGGTCCAGATCACCACCCCGCTGGAGTGGAGCTACTCGGCGAACGACGCGCCCGGAGTGGTGGCGGTGAACGTCGGGACCCCGGCGCCGTCGACGTTCCGGTCGAACTGGCGGGCCGAGGCCGGATTCCGCAGCACCGACATGCCGAACGTCCGCGCGCGCTACCAGTCGACGTTCTGCGGGAAGTACGGGGTGTCCTCCCTCACCGTGCAGGACGGTGCGTTCGGCGCCCAGAGCTGCCTCGGGACCGTGGGCACCGGGGGTGCGATCGACATCTACAACTCGGCGACGCCCTACGGGGGCTACGCGGTGGCCTACCGGACGGGATCGTGCTGGACGCTCTCGGTGGGTGCCGGGCTCACGCTGCTGACGCCCGTGACGCACGGACCGCGCGACAAGCCGGCGGTGATGGAGGCGATGCGCGTCGCGGCGGATCGATGGATCCGGGAGGTGACGAACGCGCTCGCAACGTCGCTCGAGCGCGGGTGTGGTGGGACGACGGCGACGACCGCGCGACCGGTGCCACCCTCGACCCGACCGGTGCCACCCTCGACCCGACCGGTGGCGCCGTCGACCGCGCCTACCACTCCCCCGACGACGGTCCGGCCACGTCCGCGCTTCGCGGTGGCGGCGCTCGACGCGAGCCCGAGCCAGCTCCAGGGTCGTTCGCTGCGCCGCTTCACCTCGGCGTTGCAGACCACGCGGGCCGGTACGACGGCCGACGGTGCGTCGAAGCTGCTCCTCCGAGTGACGGTGCCGGCCGACATGTCGAGCGTCACCTGCACCGTGGAGCCGACCACCAACGGCACGTGCTCGGCGCTCGGATCGGATCCCTCGATCGCCGACACCTGGAACCTCGTGTACAAGCCCCCCAAGGCGTACGGCGCGGGCGGTGCGCTCCGCGAGGTGCCCGTGGTGATCACCGCGACGCCGGTGAGCGGCCAGCCGACGGTCGCCACGTACGCGGTGAAGCTGTACCGCCCACCGGTGGTGCTCGTGCACGGCTTCCTGTCGAGCGCGGCGGCGTGGGGGTCGCGCACCGACGGGATGATGAAGGCGCTGATCGACGCCGGCCACTCGGTGACCGCGGCCGACTACTCGAAGACCAGTGCCGAGCCGTTCACGGTGAACGCCCCGATCGTCGCCGACGCGGTGAAGGCCGCGGTCGAGGAGGCCCGCGTCTCCAGGAACGTCGCGATCACGAGGGCTGATGTGGTGGGCCACAGCATGGGCGGACTGCTCACCCGGCTTGCCGCGCAGCCCACCTACGGCGCGCCGGTCCACCGCCTGGTCACGCTCTGCACGCCGCATCACGGCAGCGATCTCGGGCGCGTGGGCCGAGTGGTTCCCGAGCTCGACCTGTCGCCGCTCGGCTCGAAGGCGGGGCTCGTGCAGAGCGCACTGGTGATGGCCGACTGGTGGTTCGGCGCGGGCCTCACGAAGGAGACGGGGGCTTCGGCCGATCTCACGCCCGAGAGCCGAGCGCTGAAGGCGATCGGCACCACGAAGGTCCCCGGCCACGCCGTGGTGTGCGTGGCCGACAACGCCACGCTCACCAACCACGCGGTGTTCGGGGGGCTCTACGACGTCGTGGGGCAGGCCTTCTTCGAGAACGAGGGCGCGGTCCTCGACGAGGTCCTCCGCGCGGATCGCTCGGGTGAGAACGAGAACGCCGAGCGCCTGTTCCGGATCCTCGAGGACGCGTACGAGCGCGGGCTCGACCCGAACGCACCTCCGGGCGACACCGGGTTCTTCGCGGTGTCCGATCCCAACCTGCGCGCGCAGCTCCACCAGCTGCTGCGTGCCGCGATCTTCGGCAACCAGGCCAACGACGGCGTGATCCGCGTCGAGAGCCAGGCGGGAGGCCTCCCCGAGCTCGCGCAGACCCGTGTCGGTGGCGTGGTCCACACCGGTGCTCAGGCGAGCGTCCCGGTGCAGAACGCGGTGATCCTGCTCCTGAGCGACCCGAGGGAGCCGGGTGCGGAGGGATCGGAGTTCGCGAAGTCATGGCCCGTGGCGGGCGCGACGACCACCGACCTGCCGTCGGGTCCCCAGGTTCAGCCGCCCGAGGAGCGGCTCGCGGCCATCACCGCGTCGAACATCGTGGGCGCGCACGCGAACGCGATCTCGCAGGTGGCCCGGGAGTCGGAGGCGATCATCGTGATGCGTCCGGTGAACCCGAGCGCGAAGCCGCTCATCGAGGGAGGCGCGGCGACGAAGGGGATGCGAGTCAAGGGCAAGTCGTCGGACTGGGGTCCCCAGAACGGGTACATCGCCGTCGACCAGCTCTACTCGAAGCTCGGGAGCGGGCCACGCGACGCCGCGGGGATCCAGGCCATCGGGAAGTTCGACTGCGAGGTGAAGCAGAGCCTCGACCAGCGGATCGCCGAGCCGCGTCCCCTGACGGTGTCGCGTCAAGGCCAGGAGTACACCGCGATGGTGGTCGGCTCGGTGGGGAGCGGGCCGGCGGATGCGTACGAGTGCCGGAGCGCTCACGGGCATCCGCAGCCGACGGCGGCGTTCGTCCAGTCCCTGACGTCGAGGATCCCGGCGGCCGGGCAGCCCGCCGTGTACCTGCGCGCGGCGAGCGGCGCGCTCGTCGACGGCGCGACGTTCGCTCCCGTGACCGTCGACCCGTCGACGCTCGTGCCCCTGCTGGTGCTCGCGGACCCGCGGTCGGGGTTGCTCCTCACCGCCGACTATGACCTGCTCGCGTTCGGGACGCGCTCGCCGGACCCGAAGCCGTCGTCGCCGGATCCCGACATGGGCTTCATCACCTCCGAGCAGCGCGCGATCGTCCGGCGGGTCAACGCCGCCGTCGCGGCGACGGGGTACCGGGGTGGGCGCGTGGTGCACCACGGTCCGGAGAACCAGTTCGACTGCAGCGAGAAGCTCGACTATCCGATGACTGCGTTCGAGCCGAACGGCGCCGTGTACACGATCGACCCGGGTCCGCCAGGTGCCGCACAGATGATGCTGAAGCGGTACTTCGCGCGGAAGTGGGCGGAGGGCTGGGTGATCACCCCCAACAAGAACTGGAACTGGGAGCTCGTGAACCCGAACCCCGCCGAGTGGGACGACGCCGACACGGCGCCGCGCGTCCCCCAGTCGTGCATCGCCCGTACCGACGACAACGACGAGATCCTCCCCTGACC
>BTUT01000065.1:0-1899 GCA_045862935.1 Acidimicrobiia bacterium | reverse complement strand
TCCCCCAGTCGTGCATCGCCCGTACCGACGACAACGACGAGATCCTCCCCTGACCACAGCTCGCGGTCAGACGTAGGCGGTCAGGAGGCGGGCCGCGTGGGCGCGGCGGAGGTCGGCGGCGCCGGGTGGGCCCAGCACCTCGGCGTCGACCGGGAGGCACACCAGGAGGTGCTCGAAGCGTCGGTCGCCGTGCACGGTGATGTCGAGCTCGATCCGCCCGTCGCCGCTCCCGGTGGCGTCGCCGAGCTGGTGGGGCGCGGGGAGCGAGTCGAGCGCGTGCTCGGCGATGCGCACCCGCACCGTGCGCGCGGATGCGGACAGGTCGAACCAGTCGGGGATCTCGTCGTCGGCCGGTGGGTCGAACTCCATGTCGCCCAACGACGCGTCGAGCATGCGGTCGACCCGGTAGTAGTGCGGCTCGTCGCGATCGGTCGCGAGCCCGTGCACGTACCAGTGGCCCCACTTCGAGAACACGCGCCACGGCCGGATCTCCCGGTCGCGTGGCACGTCGTCGGCGTCGGCGAGGTAGCGCACGCGGATCGATCGTCCCTCGAGCCACGCGTCCTGCACGGTGTCGAGCGCGGGGGGGTGCTCGATCGGAACGAGCAGCGTCACCGCGACGACGCCCGCGAGCTTCGCCACCGCACCGTCGAGCACGGGGGTGCGCGTCGTCGCGAGTGCCTGCATCGTGGTGCCCGCGACGAAGAGCGCGAGCGCGGTGTCGCGATCCGGTGGGTGGGCCGTCAGGTTGCGCAGCCAGTGGCCCTGGTCGAGGCGCAGCTCGTCGTTCTCGGTGAGCAGGAACGCCTGGCTCTTCATCACCAGCTCACCGTCGTCCGCGCGGAACTCGAGGTACAGCACCGGATCGAGCAGGTCGCGCAGCACGGCCGGACCCACCCCGACGGTCTCGGCCGCCTCGGCGAGCGGCACCGACACCCGCTCCTCGACGAGCGCGAGCACCTCGCGCAGGATCTCGAAGTGCCGCTGCTTGCTGATCGCCATCAGCCGGCTCCCCCGGGCGCGGCCGATCCCGTCGCGACGGCGGCGAGGTGCTCGCGTACGAGCGCGACCATCTCGGCCGGTGACTCCACCACCGCGTGGCCCCGCAAGCCGAGCAGCCGGTTGCGGAACGACTCGTGGTGGCGAACGGTGAGCACCACCGTCACCGTCGTGGCCGGCTCATCGGTCGGCTCCGCCGTACCACCGAACTCGGCGACGAATCGCGCGACGTGATCCGGCTCGACCCGAACCCTCACCTCCACCGGCGGATCGTGGCCCCACGAGTTCGGGTCGAAGTCGAAGGCGCGGTCGACGTCGAACCATTCCGGGATGTCGTACGACCCCGGCGGGCCGGCGCCCTCGAGCGCGCCGCCGGGCGCGACGGGCTCCACGCGGTCGAGCCGGAACCGGCGCATCTCGCCGGCGCGCGCGGGGTCTCCTCCGGCGACGTACCACTGGTTGCGCCACACCCCGAGCGCCCACGGTTCGAGCACGCGCTCACGACCCTCGTGCCGGAAGCGCACCCGGGTGCGCGACTCGATCGCGTCCCGTAGCGCAGCGACGGACGCGTGCACCTGGACCACCACGCGCGCGAGCGCGTCGTCGACCTTCGAGCCGATCGCCCCGGGCTCCTCCGCGTGCAGCCCTTCGACCGCCACGACGCCCGCGGCCGAGATGAGCTCCGCCCGCTCACGCGCCGACAGGAACGGCGGTGCGAGCCGGTACGTGTGCTCCCGCTCGTCGTACTCCACCTCGATGCCCCACTGGTCGCGGAGGTCGTCGAGGTCGCGCTTGACCTTCTTTCGGATCTTCTCCCAGCCAGGCGTGCGGGGGATCAGCCGGTGCCACTCGTCGCGGGGCGCCGCGCGGTCCTCGTCGTACCCGTCGATGTCGAGGCTG
>BTUT01000064.1:0-10583 GCA_045862935.1 Acidimicrobiia bacterium | reverse complement strand
ACGCCGCGCGGGGCTTCGTCTCGGTCAGCCTGCCCGAGCGCCCGCACAAGATCGGCTTCCCGTCGATCTTCAACGACTACTGGGAGCCGGTGATCCGGGCGTGCGCGGACACCGGCACGGTGATCAGCCTGCACGTGGGCTCGTCGGGCATGGCCGACACCGCGCCGGACGCCGCGGCGCTCGGGCTGGGAGCGACGCTGTTCGGGCAGCTCTCGTTGACCGCCGCGGCAGAGTGGCTGTGGTCCGCGTGGATGTTGAAGTACCCCGACCTGAAGATCGCGATGTCGGAAGGTGGCATCGGTTGGGTGGCCATGCTGCTCGACCGCCTCGACAACATCGTCGATCGCTCCGGGTACCTGTCCGGTGAGTACGGCCCCGAGAACCGTCCGGCCGACGTGCTGCAGCGGAACTTCTGGTTCTGCACCCTCGATGATCCCTCGACGATCGACACCCGGCACCGCATCGGCGTCGAGAACATCATGTTGGAGATCGACTACCCCCACGGCGACGGCACCTGGCCCACCACGCAGCAGGAGATCGAGAAGTACTGGGGGCACATCCCCGACGACGAGCTGCGCCTCATGACGCACGTGAACGCCGCGCAGCTCTACCGCCACCCCCTCCCCGACGTCACGTTCCCGTGACGCCCGGGAGCTCCCGCTCCCGCAGCCCCGCTTCGAGCGCTTCGAGGACGGCCCCGGACTTGTCGTAGCGGATCGCGCTCGTGTTGGGGCGCGGGCCGGGCCACCCGGGGAGCAGGTCGCGCTCGTGACAGACGAACTGCGCCTCGACGGTCTGGCCGTTGTACACGTCGGCGTCGTCGCTGGTCGCGATCCAGGCCACGACCGCGCCGATCACCTCGGGCGGCGCCCCGATGAGCTCGAACCCGAACGCACCCATGTCCTGGGCCATGCGTTCGGTGTTGATGAAGCCGGGCTGCACGTTGAACGTGCGCAGACCCTGGTGGCCGTGCTCCACTGCGAGCACACCTGCAATGCAGTGCGCGGCCGCCTTCGACATCGGGTAGCCGAGGCCCCAGCCGCCTTCGCCGGCCGGCGAGGTCGGGTCGCCGTACCCGGCGGCCGAGGTGATGTTGATGATCGTGCCGCGCCCGTGCGCGAGCATCGGCGGGAGGAAGCGCTGGTCGAGGATGAGCTGGGCGACGGCGTTCGCGAAGAGCTGTTTCTCGATGAGCTCGATCGGTGTGTCGAGCAGTCGGTCCATGTGTCCGGGGCCGATGTAGCGCCCGTTGTGCACGACCACGTCGACGCGGCCCCAGTGTGCGAGGACGGTGGCGGCGGCGGCCCCGAGTGACGCGGCGTCCATCAGGTCGGCCGCGACGACGAAGGCTTCCCGACCTTCGGCTTCCACGAGCGCGGCCGTCTCCTCGAGCGACCCCGGCAGCGGTGTGGTGTCGGACCTGGCGACGGTCGACGAGTGCTCGCGCGCCTCGCCGGGAGTGACGGTGCGCGCCGAGATGGCCACGTCGAACCCGGCGCGCGCGAGGAACTGCGCGCAGGCCTTGCCGATCCCGCGACTCGCGCCGGTGACGAAGGCGGTGGGCATGGGAGCTCCTCTCGAAGGGATGAGCGACCGACGGGTCAGCGGCCGGCCGGAACGTACCGCGCGACGTCGTGGGGCTCGTAGGAGATGAACTCGAGCAGGTTCTCGTCGGGATCGCGCACGTAAACGCTGACCCCCTGGCCCGTCCCCGCGGCGCGCCCGCCGATCCGGGGCACGGGTCCCTCGACCAGGTCGACCCCCGCGTCGCCGAGCAGCGCGACGAGCGCGTCGATCCCGCCGTCCCACACGAAGCAGAAGTCTCCGCACCCCGGCTCGGCAGTAGGCCCGCGCAGGTAGGCGGGCTCGCCACGCCGGGCGACGAGCACCTCGGTGTGCACGTTGATCTTGTTGTCGCCGAACGTGATCGAGAAGATCGGGCTCCTCCCGGCGCGCCACGCGTCCTCGCCGTCGATCCCGAAGCCGAGCGCCTTGTAGAACGCGAGGAACCGCTCGGAGTCGGCGGTGGGCAGGGCGGCGTGGTCGAAGCCGGCGACGGGCACCGCCGGAGGATACGCAGCCGGCGCACCTGGGGGCCACGAGGGCTGGCTGAGATCTCCTCAGGGCGGCGGTGCACGAAACGGCGATCCACGCCTTACCGTTTCCTCACACAGCCGCGTTGTGCTGGTCGTCGACCGCGACGAGTGACGAGGGGAGCCGACCATGGCCGAGCCGAGCACCCCCGGAGAGGTCCGCCGCCACGGACTGCGCAGGGCACGGTGGGTCGCCGCCGGGGCCTCGGTGGGTGCGGCCGTGCTGCTCACCGGGACGATCGCCGCCGTGAACGCCGCTCCGTCGGCGACGGGCCGGAGCGGTCGCAACGGCGAGCACGACTCCCGCAGCGACGACGACCTCCGCGACGAGATCGACGACGACGAGTTCGGGCGAGCCGAGCCGTTCAGTCCGGAGGCGCTCCAGCAGCAGGTCCCCCGGCAGTCGTCCCCGCAGCTCGCGCCCCGACCCCAGACCCGCAGCCGTGGAAGCTGACGTCGAGCTCCCGGTGATGGGCACGACCGCCCAGGTGCTCGTGGTGGCGGGGAGCGCCGCGGCAGCCCGAGCCGGTGCCTCCCGTGCCCGTGATCGCCTGGGTGACCTCGAGGCGCGCTGGAGCCGGTTCGTCCCCGCGAGCGACGTGTCGGTGCTCAACGAGGCGGGCGGTGCGCCGGTCGTGGTCGCCCGGGAGACCCTCGGGCTCGTCACCCGCGCGGTGGAGGGCTGGCGCCGCACCGGTGGCCGCTTCGATCCGACGGTGCTCGACGCGCTCGTCGCCCTGGGCTACGACCGCGACTTCGACGACGTCGACCGTGAGGCGGCTCCACCGGGCACCCCGCGTCCCGCACCGGGGTGTGCCGGCATCGTGATCGATCGCGTGGCCGGATCGATCCGGCTCCCTCTCGGCGTGCACTTCGATCCCGGTGGGATCGGCAAGGGCTACGCCGCGGACCTGGTGGCCGGCGAGCTGCTCGACGGCGGCGCCGAGGGTGTGTGCGTGAACGTGGGTGGCGACCTCCGCGTCGACGGGCGAGCGCCCGGCGCCACGGGATGGTCGGTCGACCTGGAGCACCCGCTCACCGGTCGGTCGATGGCCCACGTGCGGCTGCGCACCGGCGCGGTGGCGTCGACGTGGCGGACCCGGCGGGTGTGGGGCCCGCCGCCCGCGCGCCGCCATCACCTCGTCGACCCGGCCACCGGTACCAGCTCGACCTCGGGGTTGGCCGGCGCCACGGTGATCGCGAGTCGCGCGTGGTGGGCCGAGGTGCTGGCCAAGGCCGCGTTCGTCGACGGCCTCCACGAGGGTGGCGGGTGCCTGCGCCGGCACCATGCCGCGGGCTACCTGATCGACGACGACGGTGGCGTCCATCCGGTGGGCGGGGCCGAGGCGTACGCCGCGTGAGCGAGCGAGCCGAGGGAGCCGGACGATCGTGAGCGATCACCTGGCTTGGTACGTGGCGCGCGCGACCGGTGTCGTGTCGTGGGGACTGCTCGTGGCGACCATGCTGTGGGGCGTCTGCCACGCGACCCGCATCCTCGGTCGCCACGCCCGACCCTGGTGGATGCTCGGCGTGCACCGCTTCCTCGGTGCGCTGACGATCGCGTTCGTGGCCGTGCACGTCGGGGCGATCATCGCGGACTCGTACACCTCGTTCGGCCTCGTGGACGTGCTCGTGCCGTTCGTGTCGTCGTGGCAGCCGATCCCGGTCGCGCTCGGCATCGTGGGCCTGTACCTGCTCGTCGCGGTGGAGGTCACGTCGCTGATGCAGCGCTACCTGTCCCGCCCGGTCTGGCGACACATCCACCTCGCGAGCTACGGGCTGTTCGCGTTCGCGACCCTGCATGCGCTGAGCGCAGGCACCGACGCCGGCGAAGTGATCGCCGGCGGCGTGGCCCTCGGGGTGGGCACGGTGGTGGTGCTGGTCTCGGCGCTGGCGTGGGTCGCCCGGTCGGAGCCGCGCGCCGCGCATCGCATGAGCACCGGGACCCCGGGGTCGGAGGGCGTCGGAGCCGGCTCACGGCCCTGAGCGCGCCCGCCGCCACCGGGGGCCTCGCACGACCCGGGGCGCTCTCAGCCCCAGGCGACCTCGATCCGCTCGGTGCGCCGGAGGATCGCCCCGCTCGGCGGATCGGCGTCGACGAGGCGCAGGTTCGGGAGCCGTTCGAGGACGACGCCGAGCGACGCCTCGAGCTGCTGGCGGGCCATGTGCGTGCCCGGGCAGAACTTGTTGCCGAACCCGAACGTCAGCAGCTCACCCTGCTCGCGGTCGGGGTCGAAGCGGTCGGGATCGGTGAACACCGACTCGTCACGGTTGGCCGACGCCACGCCGCCGAGGAGGATGCCCCCCTCGGGGATCGTCACGCCACCGATCTCACCGCCGTTGCGGGCGACCCGGGGCAGGAGGGCCACCGGCGGCTCCCACCGCAGCAGCTCGTGGACGATGCGGGGCCGGACCTCGGGGTCGTGCCGGGCCCGGTCGAGCAGCGCGGGGTCGCTCAGCACGGTCCAGAAGAGGTTGCTCATCGAGTCGGAGGTGGTGGTGGCGCCGACGGAGTAGAGGAGGCGCACGTGCGAGATCACCTCTTCGTCGGTGAAGCGCAGCCCGTCGTAGTCGTGGTGCAGCAGCTGCGAGAGCACGTCGTCGCGCGGGTCGCGCCGGCGCTCCTCGACCACCGGCATGAGGAACTCCGTGACGGACCGCGCGGCGTCGAGCGCGCCGTCGGGGTCGGTGGGGTAGGACAGCATCTTCAGGGCCCAGCGTCGCTGGTGCTCCTCCGATCCCACCGGGAGCCCGAGCTTCCGGCTGATCGACCAGAAGGGGAGCTTGCCCACGAAGACGTCGAACAGGTCGGCCTCGCCGCGGTCGACGAACTGGTCGACGATGCTGTGGGCGAGGGGCACGAGCTCCGAGTCGATGAAGCGCGTGGTCGCTCGTGAGCGGAACGCAGGCATCGCGAGCTGGCGGTAGCGGTCGTGCTCGTGCCCGTTCATGGAGATGAACGTGCGCCCCACGACCGGCTCGGTGTGGAACTGGTAGACGTCACCGCCCGGGTACTGCTCGTGGTCGGCGAAGTACTCGCGCAGGTCGGCGTAGCGCAGGATCAGGTGCGCGGGCTGGCCCCACAGCGTGATCTCGGCCACGGGGCCCTGGTGGCGAAGATCCGCGAGCAGCGCGTGGAGCTCGGCGCCCGGGAGCGGCTCGGTCATGAAGTCGACGTCGGTCACGGGCATGGCGTCATCCCCCTCCACTCTCTCCACCCTCGGCCTCTCCGGCAGGAGGTCGAGGTCGTCCGAACAGCGCGTCGAGCGCGGCCACGGCCGCGTGGCGGTCGGACTCCACGAGGATGCCGTGAATGCCCAAGGCCTCGGCCGCGCGGATGTTGCCGGGGAAGTCGTCGAGGAACACGCACCGCTCGGGCGCCACGTCGAGCGCCTCGGTCGCGAGCAGGAAGATCCTCGGGTCGGGCTTGCGCACGCCGGCGTGGCTGGAGTCGATCACCACGTCGAACAGCTCGTCGACGGGGATGAGGCTGCGCCAGCCCTCGCCCAGCTCACGGACGTTGTTGGTGATGATCGCGGTGCGCACGCCCCCGGCGCGCAGGAGCCGGGTGCGCTCCACCATCGCGTCGGCCATGTCGCCGCCCGTGGCGAAGTGGGCGAAGACGCTGAACGGCTCGAAGTCGAGCCCGCGCGCGTCCGCCAGCACGTCGATCTCGGCCTTGGCGTCGGTGAACGAGATCTCGCCGCGCTCGAGCCGGTGCCAGGGGTGGTCGGTGTCCTGGTCGTATGCCCCGAAGAGCACCTCGAGGATCACCTCGGGGTCCGCGCCCAGCTCCGGGCCGACGAGGCGCACCGCCTCGAACGGTGACTGCGTGAAGACCCCACCGAAGTCGAACAGCACTGCGTCGAAGCTCGTCTGGCCGCTCATCGAGCGGACGCTAGCCGACCTCGGTGAGCGGTCAGTACCCGACCGAGAGGTCGACCTCGTTGCGGAGCGGCTCACCGGCGAGGTAGCGGGCGAGGTTGTCGCAGAAGAGCTCGGTGAGGTTGACGAACATGGCGTCGGGGGTCGTCGAGGCGTGGGGTGAGAGGTACAGGTTCGGCGCCTCCCACAGCGGGTGGTCCGGGGGGAGGGGCTCCTGGCTCGCGACGTCGAGCGCCGCGCCCGAGAGATGGCCCGACTCGAGTGCGGCGACGAGCGCGGGCTCGTCGACGAGCGAGCCGCGACCCACGTTCACGAAGAACCCGCCGGGCTTCATCGCCGCGAACGCGTCGGCGTCCATGAGCGCGGCGGTGTCACCGGTCTCGGGGACCGCGGCGATCACCGCGTCGCTCTCGGCGAGCATGGTGTGCAGCTCGCTGGTGGGGTAGAGCGCATCGACGTCGGGGGCGGTGGCGCCGGGGATCGCGGTCCGGCGGGTGGCGAGCACGCGCACGCCGAACGCCTGCATCCGGCGAGCGACTGCGCCGTTGATGTTGCCGAGTCCGATGAGACCGACGGTGCAGCCCGCGAGCTGACGGCCGAAGGTCGGCTCCCAGGCGTGGCGCTCCTGGAGCCGGTCGAACTCGCGGAGCTGCTTCCAGTGCTGGAGCACGCGCGCGACCGCGAACTCGGCGATGCCCACCGCGTTCACGCCGGCGCCCGACGTCAGCCGGATCCCCGCGGGACCCAGACCCGCCGACTGGAGCTGGGCGCTGCCGGCTCCGATGCACTGCACCCAGCGCAGCCGCGGTGCGATCCCCGCGACGTCGAAGGGGAGGTCGATCGCCAGCGCGATGTCGAGCTCGGCGAAGGCGGCCCGCTGCGCGTCGGTCAGCGCGGGTGCGCGGTCTCGCAGCGCATCGGGGGGCTCTGTCCCGCGCAGGCTGCGCAGGTCGTGCTCCTCGACGTAGGTCTCGACCACGACCCGCACACGGGGGTCGATCGCCTCGATGCGTGCGATCGCACGCGCGAAGCCCTCCTCGTCGCGGTACCACTCGGGCGGGAACAGGATCCCCACGGTGATCGGATCGGCCATGTCAGCCCTCGGGTTCGTCGCGGGTGCGCACCATGAGGTGCTCGGGCCCGTCGGTGGTGTCGATGGTGCCGGCGTACCGGAAGCCGTTCTTCTCGAGCACCCGGATCGATGCCGCGTTCCGGGGATCGGGCCCGGCGCACACCGCCGGCCACGGCGCGCGACCGAAGACGATCTCCTCGACGAACGCCGCGATGACACGCGTCCCGACTCCTCCGCCGACGAGGTCGGCCTCCCCGATGAGGTAGTCGATGCCGGCCGTGCCGGGGCCCGCTCCGACCGACGCGCACGCGGCGCCGTAGTCGGCGTCGTACCCCACGTCGTAGACCTGGATGTAGCCGGCGTCGCGCTGGTCGATCACGATGATCCACGGGTCCACCGCGACCTCTCCGTGCACCGCTCGGCGGATCTCGGGAAGGTCGTGGATCGCCACCCACCACGGCTGCACGTGGGGACGGAGGAGCCACTCCTCGACGAGGGGGAGGTCGTCGGCGACCATCGGCCGGAAGTGGATGGACGGCATGGGCGGGTCCGGCTGGGCCATCACGCGCGGCCCAGCAGCACGGCGCCGGCCGGATCGCTGATCGCGCCGGTGACCAGCGCGACCTGCGCGTTCGCGACCTGGCAGGTCGACGTGCCGCGCAGCTGCCGGACGGCTTCGGGGATGTGGTTCACGCCGTGGATGAACGCCTCCCCGTTCGAGCCGCCGTGCGTGTTCACGGGAATCGATCCGTCGGGCCACCGGGTCGCACCCGACTCGATCAGCGGACCGCCCTCACCGAGCGCGCAGAAGCCGTACTGCTCGAGCGAGAGCGGCACGGCCACCGTGAAGTGGTCGAAGATCATCGCGACGTCGACGTCGGCCGGGGTGAGCCCGGCGCGCGCGAACAGCTGGTTCGCGATGTGGCGGCCGGCGCGGTCACCCTCGGCGAAGCTCGACGACGTGCGGAAGTACTCGGCGAGGGCCATGTGGATGGGTCCGCCGCCCATGGCCTGCGCGAGCACCGGCACCACGGGCTGCGCGAGATCCCGCGCGCGCTCGACGCTCGTGATCAGCACCGCGGTCGCGCCGTCGTTCTCGAGGGAGCAGTCGACCAAGCGGATCGGCTCGGCGATCGGGCGCGCCGCGCGCCAGTCGTCGAGCGTGATCGCCTCGCGCATGATGGCGTGGGGGTTGCGCGACGCGTGGTAGCGCTGCGCGACCGCCTGGAGGCCGAGCTGCTCGGCCGTCGTGCCGAACAACCCCATGTGGCGGCGCGCGATGAGCGCCATCTCCTGCACGGGTGCTGCCACACCGAACGGGTGGTGCCACTGGCGACCGTCGGACAACCCCGCACCCGCCTTCTCCCACGGCCGCCCGCCCTGGTTGGGGTCGGCACCGTAGGACGCGCCCTTCGAGCGGTTGCGGGCCCGGAACGCGATGACCGACGAGGCTTGGCCGCTCGCCACCGCCATCGCGCCGAGCCCGACCACGCTCGCGGCACCACCGCCGCCCGACGTGGTGCGGGCCATGAACGAGCAGTGCTCGATTCCGAGGCTGCTGATGAGCTCGACCTCCGACACCTGCTCGACGCTGTACGACACGATGCCGTCGATCTCGGGCACGGGGAGGCCGGCGTCGTCACACGCGGCGATGATCGCCTCGCACGCGAGGTCGAGCTCGGTGCGGCCGAGGTTCTTCCCGTAGGCCGTCTGGCCGATCCCCGCGATGGCCGTGCGGCCGCCGACCCCGTCCGCACTCACGGCGCGCGCTCGTGGTCCGTGGGTCGGAACTGGGGCAGCGTCAGCTCGTCGTCGAGGTCGACGAACGTCACCGCCACGCGCAGGCCGACCGCGAGGTCCTCGTTCGCCACGTCGACCAGGTTGCTCACGATGAACGGCCCCTCGTCGAGCTGCACCACCACCGCGTTGTAGGGCACGCGTTCGGCGAAGGCGGGCAGTACCGGCGGATGGCAGATCGTGAACGACACGAGCGTCCCGGTTCCGCGCACGCGCGTCCACGTCGCCGCGTCCGAACGGCATGCGGGGCACCGGGGACGCGGGTGGTGGCGGAACGTCCCGCAGTCGTCGCAGCGCTGGAGCCTCAGCTCGTGGCGCCGGCACGCGTCCCAGAACGGCGCCTCACCGGGGCCCGGAGCCGGACGCGGGAAGCCGGGGTCGAGGCGCGACGACACGGCGGGAGTCTGGCACTTCCTGCAAGGTCGTCGGGGCCCGCGAACTCTGGCCCGCGTGAAGTGCCGGTCCTGGCGCGCCCCCACGCGGGGCACCGAGGAGGTGATGCCGCAGTGCGTGAGACCACGCGGCGGTACGGTTCGGACGTGGAGACGGACGCGGGGCTCGTCTGGGCGGCCCGCTCCGGCGACGGCGACGCCCTCGGCGCGATCTACGACCGGTACGCCGACCGGATCTTCGACTTCTGCGCGTCGGTGCTGCGCGACCCGCACGAGGCGGCCGACGCGCTGCAGGACACGTTCGCGGCGGCCGCTCGCCGCCTCGACCAGCTGCGCGACCCCGAGAAGCTGCGCGCCTGGCTGTTCGCGATCGCGCGGCACGAGGCGTTGCGGCGCGCGAAGCGACGAGGCCGGGTGCGTCCGGTGGAGGACGCCGGAGCGGACGTCGCGTCGGCGGATCCGGCACCGGAGGACGTCGTGACCGGCCGCGCCGACGCGGCTGCGGCCGTGGCCCTCGTGTGGGACGCGGCCGAGGGGCTCTCGGCCCGCGACCGGGCGCTGCTCGACCTCCACCTCCGCCAGGGTCTCGACGGGCAGGCTCTCGCCGACGCCATCGGCGTCCCCGCGTCGCAGGCCTACGTGCTCATGTCGCGCCTGCGCGACCAGGTCGAGCGGTCCATCGGCGCGCTGCTGGTGGCGAGGCAGGGCCGGCGCGGGTGCGAAGCGCTCCGTCACGTGCTCGCCGAGTGGGACGGCACGTTCACGCCGCTGTGGCGCAAGCGCGTCGCCCGCCACGTGGACGGGTGCGAGGTGTGCGAGCGGAGGCGCCGGGCGGTGCCCGCCCTGTTCGGAGCCGCTCCGGCGCTCGCGGGCGCCGGCGCGGCCCCGGGGGGCCCCCGGGGCCCGAGGGGCCCGGCGCGGGGGGCCGGGCCGGCCGGGGGGCGGGGGCGGGGGTGGGGGCGGCGCGACGGGTTCCCACCTCCTCTCGCCATCGCCCGCCCCACGCGCCGGCGTGTGGGAGCGGGGTTGCTGGCTGCCGCCGTGGTCGTGGGCACCGGTGCGGCCGTCCGGGAGCTCGGGGCCGACGGGCGCGGCGGCGGCGCCGACGAGGCGAGGCCCGCGCGGCGCATCGGGACCGGGACCCGCTCGGACCCTCCGGCCACGTCGTCGACGACCGCGGCGGCCACCGGGGACGCCGGCGACGCGGGGGTCCCGGGGGAGTCGCCGGCGACGCCGGTCCCGACCGCCGTGCCGGCGGAGCAGCCGCGGCCCTCGCCCACCGTGCCGCCGGCGCTCCCGGTGGTCCCGGCCCCGTCCCCGGGCCCCCCCGCCGGCCCCCCCCCC
>BTUT01000063.1:0-10596 GCA_045862935.1 Acidimicrobiia bacterium | reverse complement strand
CCTCGCGCTGCTCTGCGACCTCCGCCTCGCGTCGGAGCACGCGCGCTTCGGGCAGCTCTTCGTGCGCATGGGTTTGCTGTGCGACGTCACCGGACTGTGGTTGCTGCCCCAGATCATCGGACGGTCACGGGCGTCCGAGCTCCTCCTCACCGGCGACATCATCGACGCGGCGACCGCCGACCGGATCGGGCTGGTGAGCCAGGTGCTCCCGGCCGACGAGCTCCTGCCCGCGGCGCAGGCCCTCGCCGCGTCGATCGCGGCGAACCCGCCGCTCGCCGTCCGGGCGATCAAGCGCGGGATGCGCAAGGCCAGCGGGATGCGCACCGAGGAGCTCGACGAGATGGCGACCTACGTGGGCCACGGACTCGCCCGGCTGTTCAACACCGAGGACCACCAGGAGGCGGTGCAGGCCTTCGTCGAGAAGCGACCCGCCCGGTTCCACGGCCGCTGACCCCGTGTTTGGACGGGTTACGGGCCCAGGGCGCCGGAAACCGTCCAAACAAACGACGGGTCAGGTGGTGAGGAGGGTGCAGCAGCTCACGCCGGGGGCGCCGTAGACCTGGGTGAAGCCGACGCGCGGCTCGCCCGGCACCTGGCGCTCGCCGGCCGCACCCCGGAGCTGCAGCACGATCTCGTGGACCTGGCGCATGCCCGACGCCCCGATCGGCTCGCCGTTCGCGATGAGGCCGCCGTCGGTGTTCACGGGGAGCCGGCCGCCGATCTCGGTCTCACCCGCGGCGATCATCGCCTCCTGCTCGCCGTGCGCGCAGAGCCCGGTCTCGGCCATGTGCATGACCTCCGCGCCCGACTCGCCGTCCTGGAGCTGGGCGACGTCGACGTCCGACGGCGCGATGCCCGCCTGCTCGAAGCACGCCTCGGCCGCGTCCACCGTCGGCGCGACCCCCCGTTCGGTCGACAGCCACGGTGCGAACACCTCGAACGAGCCCCAGCGTCGGGTGCGCAACGCAACCGAACGCAGGTACACCGGCCGGTCGCTGAGCTCGCGCGCTCGATCCGCGCGGCACAGCACGACCGCGGCCGCGCCCTCGTCGGGCGAGCAGAACATGTACTGCGTCAACGGGTAGTTGAGCATCCGCGACTCGAGGATCTCCTCCACGGTGAACGGCGTGCGACGCCACGCGTTCGGGTTCATCGCGCCGTTGCGGTAGCTCTTCGCGGCGACGCGCGCCAACGTCTCCCGCGAGATGCCGAAGTCGTGCATGTAGCGGTTGATCTTCATCGCGAAGAACTGCGTGGTGATCATCATGCCGACGTCGCCGTACCAGTGCGGCAGTCCCGCCTGCTCGGGCGTCGCGTTGAAGTGCCCGCGCGGGTGCTTGTCGAAGCCGACGCACACGCCGACGTCGTACATGCCGGACTCGATCATCGCGGCCGCGGTGGCGAGGCCGCTCCCGGCGGTCGCGCACCCGTTGTGCACGTTCTGGAACGGGATCCCGGTGAGTCCGAGCTGGGCGACGAGCTGATCGGCCTGGATGGTCTCGTCGCTGCCACCGATCGTCCCGCCGAGCGTGCCTCCCACTGCGAACTCGACGTCGCGCCACTCGATGCCCGCATCGGCGAGGGCGTTGCGCACCGCGACGGCACCGAGATCGAGGCCGCTCAGGGCGTCGAACCGGCCGAAGGGGTGGATGCCGATGCCGAGCACCGCGACGTTCACGGCCGGTTCCCCTGCGGCTCAGCCGGCGCCCCGGGCGCGACGGCGTCCACACCTCCGGCCGCGGGCGCGACGGCGTCAGCACCTCCGGCCGCGGGCACCGGCGCGAACGCGAACGTCCGCACCTCCGTGCCGTCCGCGTCGCGCGCGAACACCACGACCACGAGCTCCATGGTCATGCCGATCTCGAGCCGGGCCGGGTCGGCTTCCGTGAGCCGGCTCTCCACGACGACCTCGCCGAGGTCGACGTAGCCCACGCCGTACGGCACGAAGTCGGCGTCGTCCGACGGGCCGATGTAGGGCCACTTGGGCGGGTACCCCTGCGTGGTGAAGGTGAAGAGCGTGCCCCGGCGGGGAAGCGCCGTCTCGGCCATCGAGTCCGCACCGCAGCGCGGGCACCCCCGCTGGGCGGGGAACGTCACCGTGGCGCACGCACCGCACCGGGTCCCGAGCAGGACGGGCCCTTCCGGCCCCCCCGGCGACTCGACGAAGAGGCCCTCGGCCACCGGACGGCTCCCCGATGCCGACTCGACCGGTCGGCTCCCCGCTGGCGACTCCACCGGACGGCTCCCCGATGCCGACTCGCCCGGACGGCACCCCGCTGGCGACTCCACCGGACGGCTCCCCATCGGCGACTCCCCCCGGCTCGGCGCCCCGTGCCCGGGGCGAACTGGGTGAACCGTCGTTAGCATACGCCGGAGATGGACTTCACCGACTCGCCCGCCGTCGCCGCCTTCCGCACCGAGTGCCGGGCATGGCTGGAGGCCAACGCCGCACCGGCCCATCCGACCGACGGGGCCTCCATCGCGCTGCTCGACCCCGGGCTCGACGACGAGACGGTGGTGGCGCGCGCCCGCGCCTGGCAGACACGCGCCGCGGCCGACGGCTGGGCCGGGATCGGCTGGCCCCGCGCCTTCGGCGGGCGCGGCGCGTCGCTCGTCGAGCAGGTGGTCTTCGCGCAGGAGGCCGCGCACTTCGACGTGCCCGACCACGTCTTCCGCATCGGGATCACGATGGCCGGCCCCACGATCATCGCCCACGGGACCGACGAGCAGCGCGCCCGCTGGCTCCCGCCGATGCTCACCGGCGAGGAGATCTGGTGCCAGCTGTTCAGCGAGCCGGGTGCAGGATCGGACCTCGCAGCGCTGCGCACCACCGCGGAGCGCGACGGAGATGCATGGGTCGTGAACGGCCAGAAGGTGTGGTCGTCGGGTGCGCACTACTCGCGCTGGGGGATGCTGCTCGCCCGCACCGACCTCGACGCACCGAAGCACCGCGGCATCACCTACTTCGGGCTCGACATGGACACGCCCGGCGTCGACATCCGCCCGCTGCGCCAGATGACCGGCGGCTCTCACTTCAACGAGGTGTTCCTCACCGACGTGCGGGTTCCCGACGCGCACCGCATCGGCGAGGCGAACGGCGGTTGGGGCGTCGCGCAGACGACGCTGCTCCACGAGCGCGCGTCGGTCGGCGACCTCCTCGGCGAGGGTCGCGTCGCGCGCGGGCTCGGCGCGCTCGCGCACCAGGCGGAGGTTGCCGGACGTCGCGGCGCGCACGACGCGCGCGTACGCCAGGAGCTGGCCGCGATCCACACCGAGGAGCAGATCCTGCGCTACCTCATGATGCGGGTCGTGACCGCGTTCGCGCTCGGCCGGCTCCCCGGCCCCGAAGCGTCGGTCGCGAAGCTCGCGATGGCGCGGCTGCTCAACCGGGCGGGGGCCGCCGCCCTCGCGCTCGACCCGGAGGCGGCGCTCACCGGTGTCGGCCCGTGGGCCGAGCTGTTCCTCGCGGCGCCGGCCGTGCGGATCGCGGGCGGCAGCGACGAGATCCAGCGCAACATCGTCGGGGAGCGGGTGCTGGGGCTGCCCCGCGAGCCCGGCCCGCCGCCGGAGACCCCGTTCCGCGACCTCCCCGCCTGACGTGGCGGCCTCCCCGCCTGCCGGACCTCAGCCCCCGATCGAGCAGGTGACGTCCCGCCACAGCACGTGTGGCGCGACGTGGGCCCTGAGTACCGGCTGTCGGTGGGGGCGCCGACCGGAGGCTCGGGCGGGGAGCCGGACGCAGCGGGGGCTACGCGCCGTGGAAGGTGGGGGGACGCTTCTCCGCGAACGACGCCACGCCTTCGAGCGCGTCCGCCGTGCGCGCCACACGCACGATCTCGTCGGTCTCGGCCACGAGGTGCTGGTCGATCGTGTGCTCGAGGCTGGTGTGCATCAACCGCTTCGCTCCGCCGAACGCCCGCGTCGGGCCCGCGGCGAGCTGCTGGGCCAACGCGAGCGCGGCCGAGCCGCACTCGTGATCCGGAACCACGGTCGTCACCAGCCCCCAGTCGCGGGCCTCGGCCGCGGAGAGCACGCGGTTGGTGAGCGCGAGCTCGAGCGCGCGGCGCACCCCGATCAGGCGCGGCAGGAACCAGCTCGATCCGCAGTCAGGTGTGAGCCCGATCCCCGTGTACGCGAGCACGAACTTGGTCGACTCCGCCGCGATCACCACGTCGGCGCCCGCCACGAGCCCCACGCCCGCACCGGCGGCGCTGCCGTGCACCGCGGCGACCACCGGCGCGTCGAGGCGCACGAGCTGCGACACCGCGGCGTGGAGCGGCACCGTGATCTCGCGGAGATGGTGCGCGAGGTCGGCACCCAGCGACGCGAAGTGCTTCACGTCGCCGCCCCCGCAGAACCGTGCTCCACTGCCGGTGAGCAGGACGGCGCGCACCGCCGGATCGTCGGCCAGGGCGGTGGCCGCGTGCTCGAGCTCCACCGCCATGCGGAGATTGATCCCGTTGGCGGCGTCGGGCCGGTTCAGTGTGAGGTGCGCGATGCCCGCGTCGACGGCGAGCTCGATGGTCTGGTAGTCCACGGGCGGATCGTACGCGCGCGGCAGGCGGACGCCTCAGCGGGCCGCGCGCAGGAGCACCCGCGCCGCGTCGACCACGCCGGAGGCGACGCGCGCGAGGAGGGCGGGAGTCGTGACTGCCGCGGGAACGTCGTCGTCGGTGTGGAACCGCTCGAACCCTCCGACCAGCGACAGCACGGGCACCCCGAGGCCGCGCCAGAGCTCGCCTTCCCCCGGCCACGTGTCCCAGCCGCTCACGAGATCGAACCCCGCCCGGGCGAGAGGCCCGGCCAGCGCCTCGCCGGTGCGCTCGCCCCTGCCCTCGCCCCTGCGCTCGCCGGTGCGCTCGCCGGTGCGCCCGCCCCTGCGCTCGCCGGTGACGGTCAGCGCGAGGCGCAACCCCGCGAGCACGAGGTCGCCGCCCTCGTCGGTGTCACCGGCGGCGAGCCCCGCGCCGCAGTGGACGACCGCCAGCGCCCGCGGCGTCCCGTGGGCGAGGTAGCGACGCAGCCCCTCGAACTCGAGCTCGTGGCCGGTGGTGCCCACCACCAGGACGGGGTGATCGCGTGCGAGCGCGCCAGCCACCTCGAGCGCGACCGCGATGCCCGTGCCGCGCTCCCCCGCACAACGGAACCACCCCGAGAGCGGCGTGGTGACCACGACCGGGTCGCCTCCGCCGCGACCGAGTCGGCCCTCCACCGTCGCGGACGACGCGGGCGCGACCCGCGCGTCCATCGTGAGGGTCCCTCCGTGGGCGGCGATCGTCGCTGCGCTCGCGCCTGCCACGACGACCGCGAGCGGGCCGTCGCGCAGCACCGGACGGCGGTTGGGTACGACGAGTCGCCCTGTGCCACCGCCCGTGGCGACGGCCACCGCCTCGGCCCCCCGGGCGGCCGCCTCGTCGAGCGCGGTGTCGAGCGCCCCCAGATGGACCCCCACCCCGTCGAGCTCGACCAGGTGCGGCGCGTCGGTCGACACCCGGCCCGTTCCCGAGTAGGAGATCGGAACCGCGGCGACCTCGGTAGCCGCCGCTCGGAGCCGCGCGCGGGCGTCGTACCGTTCGAACGTCCAGGGCAGCGAGCGCACCGTCGCCCCGCGGCGCACGAGCTCGTCGGTGAACCACGCGCGTGTGGCGTCGTCGACCGCGGTGCCCGTGCGATGGTCGCCGAGCGCGGCGTACGCCTCGACGGTCGCGTACAGCGCTGCACCGTCGGCCACCGTGGCAACGTAGGGCGAGCCGCGGAAGACGACAAGCGGAAGGAGCCGAGATGAGCGACGCGCTGGCGGGCCTGGACGCCACGGCGCAGGCCGCGCTCGTCCGCGACGGCGATGCGTCGCCCGCCGAGCTCGTCGCGGCCGCGATCACGCGCATCGAGCGCGTGGACCCCGCGCTGAACGCCGTGATCGTCACGCGTTTCGAGGAGGCGCTCGACGAGGCACGCGGCACGCTCCCCGACGGACCGTTCCGGGGGGTGCCCTACCTGCTCAAGGATCTCGGGCCGGGCGGGCAGATGCGCGGCCTCGCCCACCACCGGGGCAACGTGGCGCTGCGCGCGGCCGGGTTCACGTACGCCGGGCCCGACTCCCACATCGTGAGGCGCCTGCGCGGCGCCGGCTTCGTGATCGTGGGCAAGACCAACACGCCCGAGCTGGGCTTCTCGGTCACGACCGAGCCGGTGGCCTACGGACCGAGCCACAACCCCTGGGACGCGAGCCGGACGCCCGCGGGGTCGAGTGGCGGGTCGGCGGCCGCGGTCGCGGCGGGCCTGGTGCCGGCGGCCGGCGCGAGCGACGGCGGCGGCTCCATCCGCATGCCGGCGGCCGCGTGCGGGCTGGTGGGGCTCAAGGTGTCGCGCGGGCGCGTCTCCGCCGGGCCGAGCGCCGCGGGCAACGGGCGCAGCGTCGAGCACTGCGTGACCCGGACCGTGCGCGACTGTGCCGCCATCCTCGACGTGCTCGCGGGCTACGAGACGGGCGACCCGATCGTCGCACCCGGCCCGCCCGTCTCCTTCCGGGATGCCGCGTCCACGCCCCCGCCCCGCTCGCGGGTCGCGGTCGACACCACCTCCCCGCTCGGGCTCCCGGTCGACCACGAGATCGTCACGGCGGTCGACGCGGTCGCACGCACGTTGGAGGAGCTCGGACACCGGGTGGCTCCCGGTCGCGTCGACGGGCTCCGTGATCCCGAGATCGGCCTGGGCGCCATCTTCCCCGTGCACGCCGCGGCGACGGCCGCCGCCGTCGACGCCGTCGCGCGCGACCTCGGTCGTCCGGTCACCGAGGAGGACGTGGAGCCCGCCACCTGGGTCCACGCGGAACAGGGCCGCGGGTACACCGGGGTCGAGATCGTCGCCGCCCAGGACCGGATCGTCGCGTGGACGCGGCGGGTCGGCGCCTTCTTCGAGACCCACGACCTGCTCGTGACGCCCACGCTCGGGATGCTGCCCCCACCCCTCGGTCGCCTCCGGTCGGCGAGCCCCGCCGGGAACGGCCCCCGCGCCCGGGAGTCCGGCGGCGAGACCGGCGAGGTGCCCGGCGAGGTTCCCGGCGAGGCCGAGGTGATGCTGCTCCAGGCGCAGTTCAGCGGGTTCTGTCCGGCGTGGAACTGGACCGGGTTCCCGGCGATCACGCTGCCGCTCGGGCACAGCACGTCCGGCCTCCCGATCGGCGTGCAGCTCGTCGCCGCCTACGGCCGCGAGCACCTGCTCCTCCAGGCGGCCGCGCAGCTCGAGCAAGCGATGCCGTGGGCCGACCACCGGCCGCCCATCCACGCGTGAGCGACGGCTGGAGACGCACAGTCCGTCCATGCGTCCCGAACCCCCCGCGCCGCGGGGGTGAGGGACGCATCACTGCGTGAGGGGTCAGGCGTGAGGGGTCTGGCTCCAGGAGAGGTCCCGGTCGAGGGACGGCTCCTTCGGGAGGCCGAGGACGCGCTCGCCCAGGATGTTGCGCGCGATCTCGGTGGTGCCGCCGCCGATCGTGGAGCCGCGCGTCGACAGGAACGCCTTGGGCAGGTCGACCTTCTCGTCAGGACCGAGCGCGACCTCACCGATGACGTCGGGCCGACGCATCTCGTAGTCGGAGATCAGCATGCCCTCGGCGCCGAGCAGGTCGACGATGAACGCGAAGCAGCGCTGCTGGTGCTCGCTCACCATGAGCCGTCCGAGCGATCCCTCGGGCCCCGGCGTGCCCTGCGAGCGCGACTGCTCGGCGCGCAGCATCGTGAGCCGCACGATCTCGCTCTCGATCCACAGCGCGGCGAGCCGATCACGCCGGACCGGATCGCGATCCTCCGGCGCGCGCTCGCGCCACACGCGTAGCGCGTGACGGACGACACCGCCTTCCTGGCCGCTCAGCTTGCCGACGCGCCCGAGCATCACCCGCTCGTTCATGAGCGTGGCGATGGCCACGTTCCACCCCTCGCCCACGGCGCCGATGCGCTGCGCGTCGGGGATGCGCAGGTCCGAGAAGAAGATCTCGTTGAACTCCGCCTCGCCGGTCATCTGGCGCAGCGGCCGCACCTCGACCCCCGGCGCGTGCATGTCGATGTGGAAGTAGCTGAGACCGCGATGCTTCGGTGCGTCGGGATCCGTGCGCGCGAGGAGCAGGCCGCGCTGCGCGACGTGGGCCATGCTCGTCCACACCTTCTGACCGTTCACCACCCACTCGTCGCCGTCGCGCTCCGCACGGGTCGAAAGGGACGCGACGTCCGAGCCGGCGCCCGGCTCGGAGAACATCTGGCACCACACGATCTCGCAGGTGAACGTGGGGCGCAGCAGCGCGCGCTGTTGCTCCTCGGTGCCGTACGCGATCAGGGTGGGCCCGGCCATGCCCACGCCCATCATGTTCACGAGCAGGTTCTGCGGCGCGCCGGAGGCGAGGAGCCGGTCGTCGACGAGGTCCTGGAAGCCGGGGTCGAGCCCGAGCCCGCCCTTGCCCTCGGGGAAGTGGATCCAGGCCAGCCCGAGGTCGAACTGGCGACCCCAGAACTCGGCCGGGGTCGAGTGCTCCGGATCGCAGTCCGCCAGCAGCTCGTCGAGTCGCCCCCCGACCAGGGCCCGGGGATCGGGTGCAGCACTCATCCCCGCCAAGTTAACGTTCGTTCATCCCGGAGGCAACGCCGCTCCGACCACCAGCCCTGGAGGCCGCCATGGCTCGCACCCTCGCCGGCGTCACCCGCGAGCACGGGCGCACCTACGCCGGACGCCCCGCGATCACCTTCGAGGGCGCGACCCTCACCTACGACGAGCTCGACGCCCGCTCCAACCGCGTGGCGCGGGCATTGCGGGCCAGCGGCGTCGAACGGGGCGACCGGGTCGCGCTCCTCGACAAGAACGTGCCCGAGCTGCTCGAGCTCGTGCTCGGGGCCACCCGGATCGGGGCCGTCACCGTGCCGGTGAACTGGCGACTCGCGCCGCCCGAGATCCGCCAGATCGTGAACGACGCGCGCGCGAAGGTGCTCGTGGTGGGAGCCGAGCTCGACGAGGCGGTGCACCGGATCGCGGGTGAGCTCGTGACGGTGGATCACTTCCTCGACACGGCCCCCGGCGGATCACGTCTGTCGTTCGCGGAGTGGCGCGACGCGCAGGGTGACGACGACCTGACGGTCCCGGTCGATCCGCACGACGTCGCGATCCAGTTCTACACGTCGGGCACGACGGGTCTCCCGAAGGGCGCGATGCTCACCCACGCCAACCTGTTCGCCCTCCTCGACGCGGCGAACGCGCGGCTGCAGCTCTCCGACGAGAGCGTGTGCCTCGTGAGCATGCCGCTGTTCCACGTCGCGGGCGCGGGTTGGGCGCTCTACGGACTCGCGAACGGGTCGCACAACGTGATGCTGCGTGACGTCGACCTGGAGGTGATCCTCGACGTGATCGAGCGCCACCGGATCACCCACACGGTGTTCGTGCCCGCGCTGCTCCAGTTCCTGCTCATGACGCCGGGCGTCCACGACGCCGACTTCTCGAGTCTGGAGGCGATCATCTACGGCGCGTCGCCTATCTCCGAACGGGTGCTCAGCGACGCGGTCCGCGTGTTCGGCTGCGACTTCTACCAGATGTACGGGCTCACCGAGACGAACGGCGGGGTGGTCGTGCTCCCGCCCGCGGATCACGCGCTCGGCGGACCGAACGCCCACCGCCTGCGGTCCGCGGGCGTGCCGTTGCCCGGGGTGGCGCTGCGGATCGTGGCGCCCGACGGGACCGAGTGCCCCACCGGTGAGGTGGGCGAGGTGTGGATCCACTCGCCGTCGACCATGCTCGGCTACTGGAACATGCCCGAGGCCACCGCCCAGGCCATCACGACCGACGGGTGGTTCCGGTCGGGGGACGCGGGCTCCGTCGACGCCGACGGCTACCTCTACATCCACGACCGGGTGAACGACATGATCATCACCGGCGGCGAGAACGTGTACCCGGCCGAGGTGGAGAGCGCGCTGATGAGCCACCCGGCCGTCGCCGACGCCGCGGTGATCGGCGTGCCCGACGAGCGCTGGGGCGAGACGGTGAAGGCGGTGGTCGTGACGGTGCCCGAAGACGATGCTCCGGTCACCGATGACGAGCTCATCGCGTTCACCCGCGAGCGCCTCGCGCACTACAAGTGCCCCACCTCGGTCGACCGGGTCGACGCGCTCCCCCGCAACGCGACCGGCAAGGTGCTCCGGCGCGTGCTGCGCGAGCCGTACTGGACCCAGCACTCCCGCCGGGTCCACTGATCCGGCGCCGCGGCGCGCGCGTCACTCGGTGTTGATGGCGTGCAGGACGTCGAGGCGAGCCGCACGGCGCGCGGGCGGCACGCCCGCGAGGAGCCCCGCGAGCACGGCGAGGACCGCGAACACCACCAGCTGCGCGACCGGGATGGCGAGGGCGATGCCGTCGTCGGAGAACGCCTGGACGATCATCACACCGAAGAAGAGCCCGATGCCGAGCCCGAGCACCGTGCCGAACGACGCGGTGATCATCGCCTCCCCCCGCACCATCCGGCGCAGCTGCACGCGCGACATGCCCACCGCGCGCATCAGCCCGATCTCGTGGGTCCGCTCGTACACGGAGAGCGCGAGCGTGTTGACGATCCCCACGAGCGCG